>JAJTFQ010000202.1 GCA_021299955.1 Chitinophagaceae bacterium | reverse complement strand
AGCCGGCCGGTAAGCATGGTCTTGAAACCGGTGGATGTGCTATTTGAGATCCCGGCGTTATCGCCCACATACACCCGGCTACCGAAACTTTCCGTTTGGAAGTTATAGGCACGGTTCGGCATGGGTGCCCCCCATGAGAACTGATTGAAATAGTTCAAGGCATAATCCGCACGCGCTGTCAATCCCTTGATGGGTGTCCAGTCAAGGTACATCTGTGTCTGGGCTTCCTGACGGTTGTTTTGGGAAGGGCTGTTGATATAAAGCGTGTAGGGGTTATAAGCCTGGGGATCTTCGCCATAGGCCATTACACCACCATAGTATCCCGACTTGGGATCGTACGGCAGGATACCGGCGATGGCATACTGCATGTCATTACCTGCGGTATTGGATCCGTCCGGATCATTGAAACCTTCAGCCAGTGCATATCGCCAGGTAGACCAGTTTCCATTGAAACGGAAGCCCACATTGAACTTCTCCCGGATCTTGGAATCAAAATTGAAGCGTGCGTTGTACTGGCGATAGTCGTTATTGACCTGCAGGCCCTGCTCGTCCTTGACACCAGCAGATGCAAAGAAATTACTGGTTTCAGTACCGCCGCTGGCAGAAAGGTTGTAGTTCTGATAACGCCCTTCGCGGAGGATAATATCCCAAACATCGGTATTCGGGAATTTGACCGGATCAAGCATGCCCATGGCCATCCACTGATCGACCGTTCCATTTTTGAAGAGCTGGTTACCGGGAAGCGTACAGTGGCATCCTTCAGGACGGAGATCGACTCGATATCGTTGAGGTTGACGCGGTTGATATTCACATCGGGCATCCCATCCACTACCACCAAAGGACTCGCATTATTGACGGTACCCAGACCACGGATCAGCAGGCTGGCGTCATTATTACCCGCCATACCGGATGACTGCACGGCGGACAGACCGGGCACCATGCCAGACAAGGCGGAGGATACGTTTGGCAGCGCACGGCTGACCATCTTCTCGTCGACCTGAACGGTACCTACGGCGCCGACCAGGTTGACCTTCTTCTGACGGCCATAACCTACAACGACCACATCGTTCAGTGCACCAGAGGTCGGTTTGAGGGCAACCAGATAATCATCCCGCTGATCGATCTTCAGCGTAAAAGATTCGTGGGTGGCGGAGGTAAACACCAGTTCTGCGCCCACAGATGCGGCAATCCGGAATTTACCCAGGGCATCCGTGGTGGTCCCGGTTTTCCCATTGCGGACAGCAACTGAGATGTTGGAAAGAACTTCCCCACTCTCGTCCTTGACCGTGCCGGTGACCGTCTTCTGCTGGGCCCGGGGGCTGAGAGGGGCTAGTAATAGAAACAGGAATAATCCGGACATGAGTACGGACCATCCCTTGTGCAAGCAACACATGGATTTCATTTGCTGGTCGTTTAGTCTGCTAAAATTATGTCAAAAAATAAACGATTGAAACGAATCATAAATTATTTATACCGAAACATGTTGAGATATATCATTTCGCAGGGATAGAAGTAGCACTGAGAAACTGCCCTCTCCATACTGCCCGGCTTCTATGTAAGGTCGGAATTTCGATCACTTGAGAAACACCGGGGATCCTTTTTAGGGCGAGTCGGTATCTGTCGTGCAATGGGCCCGCCCCCCCAAGAATAACCGGGGATTCCTCAAAATCTTCCACATGAAAAAGCTCATATCCGATCATCAAACCACTCAAGCGATGGAAATTTCCCAGCATCGGCATATGCTTAAGGAGTACCCTGCTTCTCAGCGTAAAGAGTTCATGAAGCAATTCCGATGAGCGTGCCATCTCTAATCCCTCGATGAAGCAAGACCGGCCATGATCATCAAATGGATCGGCAGCGGCAGCATTCAGCGCGTGCTTCAAGATGGAATTTGTCGTCAAGATCTGAAACAATTCGCCGGTCATATAGGTCTTGAAGGCACAAATACTTCCATTTCTGATCCTCAGATGTTTACTGTGCGTACCCGGCAGGATTATCAGCGCATCCCTAAGTCCAAGGCCATCCATCAGTCCGACAGCCTCGGTCTCCTCCCCCCTCATGACATCATCTTCACTGCAGACACCCGCTATGATGTACACTTTTTGTTGAATGCCGCTCAATGGCCCAACATCATGAGCGGTCAAACCCTCCCCGCCAACCACCAATGGCAGGGAAGCATAGGGGACTTCGCAAACGCCGAGAGAAGAACCGGCCATGCCGGAAATGATCAGCGGCAGATTTGAAAGATCCCGGGAACATCTTCCTGCCAGTACCGTCAATCCATCCCTCAAATGCCGTACCAGCCCTTCCGTATCCACGCCCTGTTGACGGAGCAATACAACTCCTCCTGCATCGTCATATTCTTGTATCACTTCCCCCTCCATACCGATCAGGGCAAGTCTGAAATTACTGCTGCCCCAATCACAGCCGATAAATCCCTTTATTATCGTTTCATGCATGGATCGATGATCTTTATGAGGGGAAAATTCGTCTTTTTTTAGTAAATTCCATTAATGAAAAGCGCAACCTTACCCATGCCGGGCCGCCAGGAACAAAGACTGCCCGCCGTTGATCTGCTCCGCGGCTTCACCATGTTGCTGATGGTGTTTGTGAACGACCTCTGGTCGCTGAAAGATGTGCCGCAATGGATGCTTCATGTAGCACCGGACGCCGATGGAATGGGGCTGTCGGATGTGGTATTCCCTGCTTTCCTGTTCATCACCGGCCTATCTCTTCCATTGGCGCTCGCAGCAAGGTCGGCACGCGGAGACGACCCCTTGAAACTCGTAAAACATATCATCATCAGAGGCTTCGCCCTGATCGTCATGGGGCTTTTCCTCGTCAATGGAGAATACCTGAATGCTTCAGCAACGGGTATTTCAAGGCATCTCTGGTATGTATTGAGTTGCCTGGCTTTCATACTGATTTGGAACAGTTACCCCGGATTGAATGACCGGAAATGGGTAAAACTGTTCCGGTCTGTCGGAATTATCATCCTGCTGGGACTTGCCTGGATCTACCGGGGCGGCAGTGACGAGGCCATGTATGTTTTCAAACCGCATTGGTGGGGCATCCTGGGACTGATCGGATGGTCATATCTCGCTGGCGGGATCATCACCATTGCCACCAGGGGAAATATCGCCGGGATATTCGCAGCCTGGTTGTCGTTCTGTTCGATCAGCATGCTCCACCATGCAGACATGCTGCCGAAGATCTTCTATCTGCTGCCAGAGCCGATCATCGGGGGGACCATGACGGCTTTGGTGATGGGCGGGGTACTCACCATGACGATCTACCTGTCTAAAGGTCAGCTTACCATGAAATCCCAAAAATTCGCAGTATTGATCACCGGGGTGACGGGACTGATCCTCGGCTATTGGGTCACCCGTCCGATCTGGGGACTCTCCAAGCAGCAGGCCACACCATCCTGGCTTTTCATTTGCAGTGCGATCACGCTGGCCGGTTTTGCCATCACCATCAGGCTGCCCCGAAGCGTAACCGAAAGCCGGTGGATGCAACCGCTGCGCGCAGCCGGATCCAATACCCTGCTCACTTACCTGATGCCATTCTTCGCTTACGCGTTGGTGTCTGTTTCTCAGGTCAGATGGCCGGAATGGATGCTGGTCAGTCCGCTCGGCCTGGTGAAATCGATCATATTTGCCATCCTCTGCGCGGAAGTTGCCGCGCTATTGGCACGCCGGAGGATCAGGCTTCAGCTGTGAGTCTGGCTCACCATGTTCTTTTCTCCAGATATTTCTCTAATTGCGCCGCATCGATCTGAGGTTCCGACGGATGCTTGCGGATCCAGTCCAGGAAAGACGCCTTGATCGCATCTGTCCACTGGTTATCGATCTGACCGGCGTTGTATGTCCCCGCCCGGAGCATGTCCTTGGAGAAGCGGTCGCGCACGGCGATGAACTCCGCCATCCCCACCACGTATTCGGCCATGTGAGCAGGAATGAAGAGAACGCCTTCCCGCTCAGAGATCACAAGGTCGCCGGGCATGACAATCGAACCTCCAACACGGATCGGTGTGTTTAGGCCCATCAGGAACATTCCATCAATGAATGACGGGTGAAAATCACGGACAAATGCATTGAATCCGGGGATCTTTGAAAGTCCCGACAGGTCGCGTGCCGAACCATCAAAGATGACGCCTGTTCCTGTTTTTGTGAAGATGGAAGTGCCGAGGTTATCGCCGATCAGGGTACCCTGCGCGATCTTACCGAAGGCTTCGGCGACATATACATCACCCCGCTGCAGCACTTCAATGGGCCAGGCATTGGTGTTCCCCTTACGGCCCTGCGCCTGTCCCCGCTCTTTCACCCGCTGCTCGACATCTGGTCTGGAAGGAACATATCTCGCCGTGACGGCCCGTCCTACTACCGGCACATCGTCGTGCACCATCTTCCAGTTGCCTTCATATTGATTTTTGTACTCCTTCGGGATGGTTTGCGCAATGGCGTTCGAAAGGAACAGATGCGGGCAGACGGTCACGGATGCGAGCAAACGAACAACCCGGATCATACGGCTGATTTTTGAAAATGAAGATAAGAATGAAACAAGAAACCCGGGACCTGCAAATGCCGCCCCGGGTTCACGATGATGCAGTGTGATGGGATCAGATGGCCGCTTGCAATACCTCACGGACCCGTTTGGCGACGATGCGATCTTCCCCTTCCTTGAGCTGCCAGGCGGTGATGCTGAGGTTCTCCTTGCCGCCCATCACTTCAATGGATGGTGTTCCCTTGCGCAACGCTTCACGCAGCTGGTTCCCGTCCGCCTTGATCAGTATCGGATCCCAGGTGATGTTCAGCGTGGGCGTGCAGTTTCCCAGCTTGGGGTGGTTGATCTGGGTACGGACACCGTGCACCTTCTCTGCTGCCGATTTGATATTATTGATGCGTGCCTCAAACTTTGCGTATTCCATGTCGTGATCAATGGAGACGAAGGTTTCGAGGGCTGCCCACATGCCAAGGATCTCCTCCTTATTGACTTTCATGCCACGGCCGATCGTTTCGCCGCGGGGCGGCATGGACAACCGGGCTGCCTCTATGATCGACTTCTTACCCATCAGAATGCCGGCACTCTGAGGACCTCGGAGGGCCTTGCCCCCGGAGATGGCTACCCAGTCGAAGCCCATATCGTTGAAACGCCAGAGGTTCTCCACCGGCGGCACGTCAGCCGCGATGTCGATGGTTGTGGGAATGCCGTATTTCTTACCGACAGCCACCCATTCCTCATGCTTGATCTTTCCATTGTCTGCATTGATGTGCAGGAAATGCATGGCGGCCGTGTTGGGATTGATGGCCTTTTCCAGTTCCTCGCGGGTTTCGATCATGACGATACTTACGCCCGTATTGGTCAGTGCCTGGTTATAACCGATGGCATGTCCCTTCTGGCAGATCACTTCGGTCTTCATGCCGGAACCCTCCAACTTTGGCAGGCGTTTGACCCTCTCCGGATCTTTACCGGTCAGGATACCGGCCATGCCCAGGGTGAGGGCGGCAAAGGCTCCGCTGGTAACAACGGCAGCTTCGGCATGCGTGATGGCGGCAATACGTTCGCCAACTTTGTCCTGTAGTTCATCGAGCATACAGAACTTATCAGACGCGTACATGATGGCCTCCATGGTTTGCGGGCGCATAAGAGATGCCGTCATGGAAGTGTAAGTGCCGGCCGCGTTGATGAAGGTCCGGACACCCAATTCCTTGAGAAAGTCACGACCACCCTTGGCCAATGGAGAAGCGCCGGACGAAGTGCCTGCGATGAGTTCGGCACCCAGGAGTGAAGATCCGGCTACCGGGGCGATGCCCAGCATCTTGAGTATTTTTCTGCGTTCCATGTTTGTTGATTTTATGATTTAGGGATATAGGCAATACAATCCATTCGTACCGGCGGCTTTTCTCCGAAACGCCCCCTAAACACTTCATTCATTTGCTTGTAATCGGCAAGATCCGCGAGGTAGACGTTCACCTTCAGAACATGCTGCATGGAGGTGCCGGCCTTCACCAGTTCCTTCTCCAGTTCCTTCAGCACATGATCTGTGTGTGCCTTGATATCTCCATCGAAATGAGCCCCCTTGCCGGCAACGAATACCAGTCCGCCGAAGGTGGTGGAGCCGGAGAAGAGGGGGATCTCCTGGTCTTTTTCGATGTTTCGGCAGACCTTTTCGGGTGCTGACAAAGCCGGCGACTCGGACGCCCGGGCGAGTTGGGAGATGCCGGTGAATCCAATGAGTGTCCCCAACATCTTTCTGAAGGCGGACCTTCTGGGTTGGCTATGCATGAATGTTGTTTTTTTGCCGGTATTGCGGCAGGCAAGAATTCGGTTTACCGTATCAATTTAAGTAAATTAATCCGGATTTTGAATGGATTTTCTTACTTATATTTAATGATAACAAAACAGCCATATGAAAAGAAGTCTTATGCTGCTTGCCCTGGCATTCCTGGCCATACATGGGCAATCCCAATCTTACGACCTGCTGATCCGTAACGGGAGGGTCATCGATCCGAAGAACAAGATCGACGCTAAAATGGACATTGCCGTTTCAGACGGAAAGATCGCCAAGGTGGCGGCCAAGATCGAAGGCACGGCGCGACAGACGATCGATGCAACAGATTTGGTCGTCACACCCGGACTGATCGACATCCATGGTCACGTATTCCACGGGACACAGGAAGACCACTACCTGAGCGACGGCCTGAGTGCGCTGCCGCCCGACGGCTTTACCCTCCGGGTGGGTGTGACGACGATCGTGGACTGCGGGGGTGCCGGCTGGCGCAATTTCTCCACGTTCAAGAAGAATGTGATCGACAAATCCACCACCCGTGTCCTTTCCTTTCTGAACATCGTCGGCCATGGCATGCGCGGCGGCAACTGGGAGCAGGACATAGCTGACATGGACCCGAAACTGAGCGCCAATACGGCCCGCGGGAACAAGGCGCATATCGTAGGTTTCAAGCTGGCGCATTATTCGGGTTACGACTGGACGCCCACAGAACGGGTGGTAGAAGCCGGCAAACAAGCAGACATGCCCGTGATCATCGACTTTGGCGGTGCACGTCCTAACCTCTCCCTCGAAGAACTATTCCTCCGTAAACTGCGTCCCGGCGACATCTACACACATACCTATACAAAGCTTGACGGATCGCGGGAGACCATCGTCGATGAAACGACCAACACGCTGCGTCCCTACATGCAGGCGGCCCGGGCACGTGGAATCGTTTTTGATGTGGGCTACGGAGGCGCCAGTTTCAATTACACCCAGGCCATCCCGGCGCTGAAAGCGGGTTTCTTCCCAACCACCATCAGCACGGATCTCCATACGGGCAGTATGAACACCTCCATGAAAGACCAGCTCAGTGTCATGTCAAAATTCATGCAGATGGGCATGCCGCTTGCGGAGGTGATAAAGGCCTCCAGCTGGTCAGCAGCAAAAGCCATCAAACGCGAAGAACTCGGACATCTGTCTGAAGGAGCCGAAGCGGACATCGCCATCCTCAACATCCGCAAAGGGAACTTCGGATTCTATGACAAAACAGGTTACAAGGTGAA
>JAJTFQ010000201.1:3943-6540 GCA_021299955.1 Chitinophagaceae bacterium | reverse complement strand
CAGCGCCAGCAGGCGCTTGCCGCCCAGTGGACTCGACAACAGGAGCTGCCGGAGGTTCTCGGCAAATACATTGATCGCCTCCTCATCTCCCCGCTGCTTCAGCGTGGTCCGCATTTCCGTCTCCAGGCCCGGCTGCAGCAGTCGTTTGTAACTGTCGCGTATGGCTTTTTTGACATGAACTGAGGCGTCGTTAGAGGCCGTGAGGATCTTCCGTTCCAACAGATCGAGTGCGTCCTGCTCTGCCGGCTCGATGCTGATGCGCAGGAAACCTTCCAGGAATCCCCGCAATACGGCCAGGATACGGTGAGATGGGATCTTATGGATAGGTTCGCTGTATTCAAAATAATCGCGGAACTTGGCGGCTTCGGTTTCTTTCTCCGGTATCAACCGGCTGGCCAGATCGGCCTTGTCTTCGAACAACCTGCGAACAGCAGCACGGATATCAGCATCCTCGCTGAATTTCTCCGCCAGGATGTCACGCGCACCCTGCAGGGCCTCGTCGGTTGATTTAACATGCTCATTGATGAACGCCTGCGCTTCCTGCACAGGATCGGTCCCCGATTGCTGCTCCAGCAAGAGAAGGGCCAGCGGTTCAAGTCCATGTTCCCGGGCCACGGAAGCCTTTGTTTTGCGCTTGGGCTTGAAGGGCAGATAGATATCTTCCAGTTCCGACAGCGTGGCAGCCTTGTCGAGCTTCTCCATGATCGCCTCGGTCATCTTACCCTGTTCGGTGATGCTCTTGACGATGGCGGCCTTGCGCTCGTCGAATTCAGCCAACCGCTTTGCCTCATCCTGCACCTGCTGGATGGCCACTTCATCCATCGCTCCGGTCTTGTCCTTCCGGTAACGGGCGATGAAGGGAACGGTGCCACCCTCGTCAAACAGCTGAAGGACGGCTTCCACATGGATGGTGCGCAGATTCAACTTGCCGGCGATCGCCGAAGCGTACTGGTTCATATCACTCAAAGGTTTTTAGGAAAGGGGGCGAATGTAAGCCGCCCTGTAGAAAGAAAAAATTTTGAAAATTGAGTGGGGAGACTCAAAGCCGGAGGACCTTTTCGGGATGGGCCTCCGCTTCTTTCAGGACGATGGATTTGATCAGTTCGTTCCCGGGATACGGGGTCACCTGCTCCCGGATCGTGGCCGGATCTGCCTGATCTACCGATTCCCGGACATATCCCATCCCTGTGAACTCGCCTTTTTCCATCATCATGACGGTATGCTCATCGGTCGTCCGACCCGGCTCGAAGAGTGCGAAACTCGGCAGGCGCTGATCCAGAGCCGAAATAGCCTCCCTGACCCGTTCATTGTAGGATTCGAAGGATTCTTCATCCCGGCAGACGCCTTTACAATATCCGTCAGTAATGCCGATACATTCGTCGTGGCTCTTTTGGAGGAAGGCATGTCGGGGGCAGAGCCCGGCTTCACGAACCCAGCTACGCAGCATGGCATAGCCGGCGTTGAGGTTCGGCACCGACAGGATCGGGATCAGATGTCGGCGCTTACGTTCTAAGGTCAGTCGCAGCAGTCCCCGACGATCCTCGTAGGCATAGATCCCGAAGGGAAACTCCATCCGCTTCTGGCTATAATTGAATACCGGCCAGAGCCGCTTGATCTCGATGCTTTCCATCACACTGGCCACCAGCGCCGAGCCCAAGGGCTGACAGCTGATGCGATGCACTTTTCGGATGAACTCCTGCTTCCGCCGGCCGGTGCCATTGTTGGAAAAATGACTCACCACCCGCTTGCGCAGATTCACCGCCTTACCCACATAGATCACTTTGTCCTTCGCATCGTGAAAATAATAGACGCCGGGCGCATGGGGCAGCTGATCGATCTGGCTCGCATCCATATGCAGGGGCAGATAGGCTTCGCGACTGCCCGTGCGGAGCATCGCCTGAATATGCCCTTCCGTATCGGATGCAAGGATCTTCTCGAACAGGATCGAGGTAGCCTGTGCATCCCCGATGGCACGGTGACGGCCTTCGACCGGGATACCGAGCGAACGACAGAGATTACCCAGGCTGTAACTGGGCAGTCCGGGCAGCACTTTGCGACTGAGCCTGACCGTACACAACTTTGGCTCCGTCAGGTCCAAACCAGCCTGTTCCAGGTGATATTTGACAAAGGAATAATCGAAATTGACATTGTGGGCCACGAAAATGCGTCCCTTCAACAGCCGGAATACCTTGTCCGCGATCTCTCCGAAAGGAGGCGCACTGGCCACCATGGCATCCGTGATGCCAGTGAGCGACGCCACATAACGCGGGATGGGATATCCGGGCTGCACCAATGTCGTGTATCGCCCCTCCTCCCGTTCTCCGTCATGCAAGATCACGGCGATCTCCGTGATACCATTGGCATTGGCATGCCCAACCGTCGTTTCGATGTCCACGATCGCGTACATGACCTAAAATTACGCCATCGCTGGATACGTGCATCATGTCATTGCTAATTTTTTTGGCAAATCCCTTCGCCCCTCCGCGTCCTTGCGGTGAATGGCTTTACCCTTCCATGAAATGATCCTTCACCGTCCTCCGCAACTCCGCGATCCGCATTTTGTCCGCCGGACGGTTCTCAAACTCCACGCTTGCAAA
>JAJTFQ010000201.1:0-3935 GCA_021299955.1 Chitinophagaceae bacterium | reverse complement strand
TGATCTCGCGCTGCAACTCATGACGGGCATCGCCCGGTCCCAGGATCAGCAGTGATGAAGGACGTTTGAGATGGGTGATCACCGAGCGCACGAACTTCCGGTATTCGAGATTGAAACGCGCCTGATCCGACCGCTCGCGATTGAGCGTGTGCCGGAAAAGGCCGGTCTTGCTGGTCTCCTCACCCTCAAATCGTTTCCTTGCGCTTAATCCGGAATCCATGGTCTGCTCCTCCATCCGCCCCTGCGGATCTACATGTAATAAAATGGCTTTCCGGTGATCGATCCAAATGCCGTAACGATGGGTTTCGAGGGTCTTTTTCATGTTTTGAGATTGAAAGACGGAACACGTCCGCCACAACCACAAGGTAGATCACCCGGAGATCGTAATCCATGATCATGATCATCCGATCATTTCATGTTTAACGGAAACCATCAGGCATCCCCCGCATCATCCGGCCGGGCATCCGGAGGGATCAGTCCCGACTTCCGAAGCGGCATCAGCGATCGAATGCGCAGATCAGTTTGTGGCAGCGGGATCTCGATGCCGCTGCGCGCGAAGGCCTCATGGATGTGCTGCAGCAGCAAGCTCTTCATCAGCGAAGCCCGGTCAAAATCGTTCGTCCACACCAGTACCCTAAAGGTCACCGCACTCGCGGCAAACTCATGCACCAGGATCAGCGGCTCAGGATCCGACGCCACATCCGGCTCGCCGGCAATGACCTCATTGATGACGGTACGGACCTGCTCGAGGTCGCTGCCATAGCTGACGCCCACCAACAATTCGACCCTGCGTGAATTATTGTTATCGTGCGTCCAGTTGATCAGCTGCTGCGTGATGAATTCCCCATTCGGAACAATGATCACCGCCCCATCATAGGTGGCGATCTTGCTGCTGCGGATACCGATCTCCCTGACCGTACCAATGCGCGTGCCGATCTCGATCACATCCCCGATCTGCATGGGCTTTTCGAAGGCGAGCATGATGCCCGACATCAGATTGCTCACCACATTCTGGAGACCGAAACCGATGCCCACACCCAACGAACCGAGGATGATCGTCAGGCGGTCCGTCGGAATACCCGCCGCTGCAATGGCCAGCATGAAGCCTATAACGATGACGCCTAACCGAAGCAGGAGTACACCCGAGCCGGAACGGCCGCGACGACCCGGTCCCGCCTCCGCCTCACCGACCCGGAAGAAATAGTTCACCAGTCCGGCGATCGTGAACGAAAACCATAGCACAACGATAAATACCAGAATGCTCCCGTAAGTAAATGTAAACTCACCCAGCGAACGTTGTGTCGACAGAAATTCGCCTACCCATTCCATCACCACATCCAGCAGGTTCAGGCTCCAGGCGAAGGCCAGCACCCACAGCACCAGCGTCACCACCCGCAGGATCCGCTCCAAACCCGACCGGAATCGATCGAATCCGATCACAGCGGAGATCCTGGAATGACGGCGCGCCTCCAACTGCAGATACAGCGATTCCATGAAGATGTCCTTGATGATCTGCAACGCAAGCAGGAGTGTGATGCTGAGTACCGAAGAAGATGAAAACGTCCGCGCCATCTGCAAACGCCCGCCCATATTCATGAAGATAGCCAACAGGTTCATGACCATGAATACGAGGATGGATTCATCCATCAACGTGTGATATCTTGTCGGCTCTTTCTTCACTTCACGATACAAGAATACACCCAGCCAAAGTGAAAATAAATTTAAACCGAGCAGGATGAAACGCTCGCCCCGACTGTCATCCTGCAACAACCCATCGATGGCCAGGATGAGGAACAACACCATCGTGCCCGTCCATGCCCGCCGGAACCTACGAGACCAGTCGTGCCAGCGGATCAGCGTGGCAAAGATCATCATGAGCGACCAGCTGCAGATCACGAAACCCATGGGCGGGTTCTGCATCAGGAAGGGGAGCAGCGTAAAGAAGGCCAGCATGACCGAGAGCCCCGGTGATCGCGCCAGAAAATGGAGCGAGGACTGCGCCTGCACTTCTCCATCCCTCTTCAGTCGCCACATATTATAGAGGATCCAGCCATAGAGCAGCAGCGCGATCAAGAGGATGGTGAAGAGCCGGGTCAGGTTCCTGGAGAAAAAAAAGCTGATCTGATCGGCTGCAAGCCGGATGCCGTCGCGCCAGGCATCATACAGCCCTGGGCGCGACTCCTCAGGGCCCAGTACCCAGAGATAGGGGGCATCGCGCTTGATGATACGCGACTGCAGGTCCTTCAGCCGGAAATCTACCCCTTCCAACAACTCGGAGCAGTTGAAATAGACCGCAGATACGCGGTTGTGCATCAATCCGATCGAGCGCATCTGCCGGTCCAGCATCTTGTCCGCCGCCTGGTATCGCGCCATCAAGGGATTGAGCTGCTCATAATATCTTCTGCGCAGTTCCGCATCGGCCGGGATGACCTTCAGTCCAGGATCGCGCACAGCCTCCTTTAGTTCGGTGTCCATGTCGATCAGCAGACGGCTGTAGTCATGCAACCGCTCCTGAAATCCCTTCAATTGTTTTTCGATCTGCTGCAGCGTCACCTTCTCGGAATGCAGGTTCCGCAGATTGGCACGGCGCACCGATTTCTCCATCCCCCGCTCCAGTTCGGCCAGCATCTCTTCGAGTTCGGGCAGCGTACGGCTGATCTCGACCGTATCAAAGCCTCTCTTCAGCACGCCCAGGTCTTTATTCAGCATCTGCGTGAGATTCTCCAGCCGCAGCATCAGTCCCCCCACCGTCGTGTCAGAATAGACGATGCCGCTGCGCGATCCACCGGAGACACGCGTCGATCTGCGCACCGTATCACCTGCATTTCCTCGCACAGTGCTGTCCTGCTGCAGGTCCTGTGCCCCGGCACCGAACAGGCAGGCGAACATCAGCCCCCATCCCGATATGAATTTCATCAGACGGCCCTTCGTCATCTCGCAGAATTTGGCGGAAAGTTAGATTTTTTCAGCGGGATTGCAGGGCGGAGAGCCATCCCCCCTCGCGCCGGATTACTTACCTTTGCACCCCAAACCGAAGGATCCCGCATGGAACTGAGCAAGAATTTCGATTTCAGGAGCGCCGCCGAAAAATGGTATGCGCATTGGAACGCCGCCGGCTATTTTCACAGCACACCGGATGACCGCGAACCCTTCGCCGTTGTCATCCCGCCGCCCAACGTTACCGGCATCCTCCACATGGGGCATTGCCTGAATAATACGATACAGGACATCCTTGTGCGTCGCGCCAGGATGCGCGGCTACAATGCCTGCTGGGTGCCGGGTACCGACCACGCCTCTATTGCCACCGAGGCGAAAGTAGTGCAGATGCTCCGCGAACGCGGCATCCAGAAGGCCACTCTCTCCCGCGAAGAATTCCTGCAATACGCGTGGGAATGGAAGGAGAAATATGGAGGCATCATCCTCAGCCAGTTGAAGAAACTGGGCTGCAGCCTCGACTGGGAACGCACCCATTTCACCATGGACCCCGACTACTACCGATCGGTCATCCATGTGTTCAATGATTTCTACAATAAGGGATACATATACCGCGGCAAGCGGATGATCAACTGGGATCCCCGGGCGAAGACCGCACTGAGCGACGAAGAGGTGATCTTCAAGGAGGTCCAGTCGAAACTCTATCACCTCCGCTATGCCGTGGAAACCGCCGACGGACAGCCGTCTGATACCGAATTCATCACCATCGCCACCGTCCGCCCCGAAACGATCCTGGGCGATAGCGCCATCGCGGTGCATCCGGATGATGAACGCTACCGGCATCTCGTGGGCAAGCATGCCTTTGTGCCACTCATCGGCCGCCGTATCCCCGTCATCGCGGATGAATATGTAGCGATGGACTTCGGCACCGGCGCCCTGAAGATCACGCCCGCGCATGATATGAACGACTACCAGCTCGGGCAGAAGCACGGACTGGAAGT
>JAJTFQ010000035.1:24917-31462 GCA_021299955.1 Chitinophagaceae bacterium | reverse complement strand
TTTTCACCGACCGGATCCCTCCGGGCTGATCCTCTATTTTCATGGCAACAGTCGTTCGATCAAGGGTTGGGCGCGTTACGCCAGGGATTTCTACCGGTACAACTATGATGTGGTGCTGGTCGATTACCGGGGATTCGGGAAGAGTACCGGTCGACGCAGTGAAGCCGCCATGCTGAAGGACATGCAATTCGTGTACGACCGATTGAAGGAGAACTGCCCGGAAGATCATCTCATCATCTACGGACGGAGCCTTGGGAGCGGATTTGCGGCCAAGCTGGCATCCGATAATCGTCCGCGCTACCTTATCCTGGACGCGCCGTATTATAATTTTTCCCGGGTCATCGAACGAATGGTGCCGATCATGCCCGTCAGGTTTGTACTTCGCTACAAGTTGAGAACTGATCGATGGATTCGGCAGGTCCGTTGTCCGGTTTATATCATTCATGGTACCAGGGACCGCCTGATCCCCATCAGTCACAGCACCCGCCTCCAGGCCTTGAACCCCTCAAGGACCACACTGATCCGAATACCCGGAGGAGGACACAACAATCTCCCCGGTTTTCATGAGTATCATAATTTCATTCGGGACATCCTGAAATACTGATCCCGTCAGTAGCCGGAGACGATTGATTAACTTTGAGCTTCACTTTGAAAAATGAATTCATTGCGCCGACGAATCATCATTCGCATAACGACCATTTTCGTATTTATCTATGCGCTGATCGGTATTGTCTTTTATCATGCGCAGGATCGGATCCTCTTCCGACCGGTTGCCGTGGCCTCCGATTTTAAATATGGGTTTTCCATCCCGTCACAGGAAGTGATGATCCGGCACCATCCGGGGGCCGATCTCCATATCACGAAGTTTCCGGTATCTCCGGATATCTCCCGAAAGGGTGTTGTGATCTATCTGCACGGAAACCGCCGGAATGTATCCTGGTATGCTGACCGCGTTCCTTTTTTCACGGCGAGGGGCTATGAGGTGTGGATGCCGGACTACCCGGGATTTGGCAAAAGTACCGGACCCCTGGAAGAGGAGATGTTGTATGAATATGCAAAGCAGACATACCTGATGGCCCGGGCGACCAGTGCGCCTGATTCGATTTGGGTATATGGCCGTTCGATGGGTACGGGTGTGGCGGCCTGGCTTTCCTCGAAGGTGGCGGTCAAGGGACTGGTGCTGGAGACGCCGTATCGCAGTATTCCATCCCTGGTGTCGACCTGGATGCCGGTCTGGCCGACGAAGCGACTTTCAAAATTCGATCTGCCTGTTGAGGAATATCTCCTTCGTGTAGCCGCGCCCGTTACCATTTTGCATGGCACGAAAGATCGGGTCATACCCTTTAGCCATGCGGAAGGGCTCCGAGCCGTCCTAAAGTCCGCGGACCGATTTGTGTCGATCGCGGGGGCGGGTCATAATGATCTGCCAGCCTATGATCTCTACACCCGGGTCATGGACTCGTTGCTCATTCCTCGGGAATGATCCGCTTGAGTTTCAGTCGGGTGACGGGTGCCACGATCAGCGGGAATTTCTCCACTTTCACATTGCTCTGATCGAGGCCAAAGCCGCGTTCTTCGGAGAGGCTGACTTCCTTCAGGGCGAAGTACACATTCATCACCACCTTCTCCCAGAAGGGCAGTTCATTATCCTGGCTCAGGAATTTTTCCATGACGATGAATTCGAAGTCGCCCACGATGTTGTTTCGTTGCAGGCTTTCGTAGCGGCTGACCACATTCACCTCTTTGTTGGACACCATATCTTCGACGACCCGACGGAACATCAGGTTGAGCTTGGGTTCGATCCGGAACCCGAGTCGGAATTCCACCCGGATGACCTCATTCGGAATGATGGTACTGACCTCGTACTCGCAGGTGTAGGGATCGTCGAGTGTGTCGACATGTACGAACCAGTAGATATCTGCCCGCTTGGGTTTCTTATTGAAGATGGAGTACATGATCTTGTGCTCGATCTCTTTCGGAATATTGGCACTGGTCAGATAGATCAGGTGCGTAGCGTATTTGTTGATGGTGGTGTCGTTGGAAAGTTCCTGCAACAACGGCAGGTATTCTTCCAGCTTGACGAATTCCACATACCGGTTCTTGATCTTGCGGGATCGGAACCATACGTACATTACAAAGAACATAAGGAACGCGACCATCAGGGTGATGTAACCGCCATGCAGGAATTTTTGCAACAGGGCGACGAGGAAGCCGAACTCAATGACGACGTAGGTAACCAGGAACAGGTATATCCACCCTGCCTTGACCCGGTGGAGCACCATGTAATTGGCGAAAAGCATAGTGGTGGCTATCATGGTCATGATGATGGCCAGTCCGTAGGCAGCCTCCATCTTTGAAGACTCTTTGAAGTATAAAACGACGGCGATACAGCCGGCAAAGATGATGCCGTTGACGGCGGGGATGTAGAGTTGTCCTTTCTCCTCGGAGGGATAAACGATCCTGAATTTCGGCCAGAGGTTGAGTCGCATGGCTTCACTGATCAGGGTGAAGGATCCGCTGACCATGGCCTGGCTGGCAATGATGGCGGCACTGGTGGCGACGATCACGCCGAAGATCACGAACCACTCAGGCATCAGGTCGTAAAAAGCGTTGATGGTCAGTTGTTCCTTAATGGCGGCTGTGATCTCCAATCCCTTGCGGTTGGCCAGCAGATAGGAGCCCTGACCGAGATAGTTCAGCAGGAGGGTGGACTTGACGAAGATCCAGGATATGCGGATGTTTCCGCGTCCGCAATGTCCAAGGTCGCTGTACAGGGCTTCAGCGCCCGTGGTACAAAGAAAGACGGCGCCCATCAGCCATAAAGCATTCGGGTAGTCCTTTACAAAGTGCACGGCTTGCCAAGGGTTAAAGGCCTTGAAGATCCCGGGCTCATCTCCCAGGTGTATGATGCCGAGGACGGCGAGCATGCTGAACCAGACGGCCATTACGGGTCCGAACATCTTCCCAATGGATGCGGTACCGAATTGCTGCATGAAGAAGAACACTGTCATGATGCCCAGGACGATGTAGACGATGGTCTCCGTAGCGATGTTGTGCAGTGACGGGATGTTTTTCAGACCTTCCACTGCGGAGGTGATGGAGATAGGCGGGGTGATGATGCCGTCTGCCAACACCGAGGCTCCGCCGATCATGGCGGGTACGACCAGCCATTTACGTCTTCTTCGGACCAGCGCGTAGAGGGCGAAGATGCCGCCTTCTCCCCGGTTGTCGGCCCGCAGCACCATGATCACGTACTTGACGGTGGTTTGCAGGGTCAGGGTCCAGATGATGCAGGAAAGGCTGCCGAGGATCAGATCTTCGGTAATGACCCGGTCGCTGATGATCGCGTTGAAGACGTAGAGCGGGGAGGTTCCGATATCACCATAAATGATACCCAGGGCAATGAGCAGGCCCGCGCCTGTCACCCTGTTCACATGTTTCGCCACGGTGGGAGGTAATTATTCGTTTCGGAGAGATTGTAATGACAAAGGTATAGGGAAAATGATTTCCCCCGCAACCATTCGCCTCCTTTATACGTTCCGTTAAAATGGGTCTGTTTGTGGCCTGCTTCCGTCCTGGTACGGATAACTTGGCTGCCAATGCGTAATTTTATCACTCAAACCCGAATCATGCGGACATCCATCCTTTACACGGTGCTTCTGTTCTGGGCCACGGCGTTGCAGGCACAGCGGATCTCCTATACGGATATCGACCGCGACGACTACCGTCAGATGAACTTCGAGATCATCGGGAAGGTCGGCGGAAACATCAATATCTACAAGAACTTCAGGAACAAGAATGAGGTGTCTGTATATGACGCGGACATGAAACTGAAGGACAAGGTCAATCTGGCCGTACTGCCCGACCGGGTCTCGAATGTCGATTTCATCGCCTACGCCGACCAATACTACATGGTCTACCAGTATCAGAAGCGGAACGTTGTATATTTCGCGGCCGTGAAGCTCAACGGGGATGCACGGATGCTGGCGGATCCTGTCGTGCTGGACACTTCTCATCTGGAATCCAACAATGAGATCAAGGTTTATTCCATGATCTACAGCGAAAACAAGCAGCGGATCATGGTGTACAAGATGAGTCGCCGGCAGGAGCGTGTCTATCTGCTGACGACGATGCTTTACGACCGCGACCTCACCTTGTTGCGCCGGAGTACCATCGTCACCCCGCCGCAGCCGCGTGATGGCATTTTCAATGACTTCGTCCTGGATAATGACGGAGATCTGGCCTTTGGAAGTAGTACACAGTCGGGTAATCATGATTATATCACCCGTTTTCACCTCATTGTCAAGAAAGCGGCTGCGGACACCCTGGTGATCACTGAGATCCCGCTGCGTGAATTCGTGCTGGATGAGGTGAAGATCAAGGCGGATAATTACAACAAGCGGTTTTTGCTGACCTCTTTCTATTATGCTCAAAAGCGCGGTAATATCGACGGGCTGATGAGTATGGTATGGGACAAGACGACGAATCGCCAGCACGCATCCTATCGATTTCCCTTCAACGATACATTGCGCTCCGATGCCCGTTCTGACAATACCTCTTTGAAAATGGCCTTCAATGATTATTTCATTCGGCAGGTCATTCCTACCCGGGATGGAGGTTTCGCAGTCATTGGTGAGCTCTATTATACCAGTTCCAGATCTGGTGGCTGGAACAGATTTGATTATCTGTACGGAGGCATGGGCATGATGCCTTACAATTATTACTACTCGCCCTATTCTTCCCTGAATCAGTGGCGTTGGGCGGATCCCTGGAACCGATGGGGCAGTGGCACGCTTGTGCGCCATGTGTCAGAAAACGTCATGGTGTTTTATTTCAATCCGGATGGAAAACTGCAGTGGAGCAACGTGGTGCGGAAAAAGCAATTCGATGATAATTCTGATATCCTGCTTTCGTATCTGTTGTTCAACACGGGCAGTGAGATCCGTTTCCTTTTCAACCAGCTGGAGCGCCGGGAGCAGATCCTGAACAGCGTGACGCTGAATGCGGAAGGCAGAATGAAGCGGGATCCCACGCTCAAGGGCCTGGACAGGAACTACGAGTTCATGCCGAAGTACGGTAAGCAGACGGGGCCCCGTGAGCTGGTCATTCCGTGTATGAACCGCAATTATATCTGTTTCGCGAAGCTCGACTTCTAAGCCATCCCATGTTTGTTCTGTTCAGAAGCCAGCATCCCCTGACGATCGTCCTCCTGTTCTTTTATGGCCTGGCGCTCCGGGCCTCTGCCTTTTGGGTTCCGTTGCCACCGGTGCGTTCGTCAGGTGACGGCTATCTTTATGACCTGCTGGCGGACGGCATCCAGGGCAGTTTCGCGGCGTCTCCTTCTTTTTATCCTTTCATTGCGTATGTGTTGGTTTTTTTGCAGGCGTTGATACTGAATGGCCGGATGGACAGGGACAAGCTACTACCCCGTAGGGGATTCCTGCCGGCCATGTCCTATCTGTTGGTGACGGCACTGCTGCCGGACTGGTGGCGATTGTCTGCCCTCATGTTGTCCGCCACCCTGTTGATCTGGGTATGGGGAGACATGAACCGCGTTTTCAATGCGCGCAGGCCCGGAGAGATTGTGTTCAATGCCGGGGTGCTGACGGGAATATCCGCCCTGATCTATTTTCCTTCGATCCTGTTTGCGATATTCATCTTCCTGGCACCGGCCATCATGGGTACGCCTCGTTTCCGTGACTGGGTGTCGGCTCTTGCCGGGCTACTGATGCCCTTCTATTTTTTTCTGTCCTGGGTCTATCTCACCGGCAGATGGGGCCAGATCAGTCTCGCCCCCGGCATGGTGCTGCACTGGCCCTTGCTTGAGATCCAGCCTCTCACCTGGATATCACTGGCGATGCTGCTGATACCGTTTCTGTGGGGTGTCCTCGCCCTGAACCGCCAGATGCCGCGGATGCTCATCCGCAACCGCAAGATCTGGTCGCTGATGTATGCCTGTTTGTTGCTCGGTCTGCTGATCTTTTGCTGGGGGGGCACCGGCGGCTTTGGATCCTTGTACCTGGTGGTTGTTCCCCTGGCTGCCTTTCATTCCCTGGCCTACGAACATGCCGGTCGGCCATGGATGGCCAGGCTCCTGCATCTTATCACCATTTTTGCCATCGTCGGGTGGAATTACCTTGTTCTGAACAAGTAGCCGTACCTTTGAGCCTTCCAAAAAACGATCATTACATGAAATTCGGGGTGGTGGTGTTTCCCGGGTCGAATTGCGACCGCGACATGATCTGGGCACTTAGGAACGACCTGGGTCAGGAAGTAGTTGAATTATGGCATAAAGATCGGGATCTCTCGGCCTTCAGCACAGATGATTGCATCGTGCTGCCGGGTGGATTCTCTTTCGGAGATTATCTCAGATGCGGAGCCATCGCGCGTTTCAGTCCGATGATGCAGTCGGTGATCTCCTTCGCCGCGCGCGGGGGCAGGGTGCTCGGTGTCTGCAACGGCTTTCAGATCCTATGTGAGTCGGGGCTGTTGCCCGGCGTATTGCTCCGCAATGCCCACATGCAGTTCGTCTGCCGCAATGTGCA
>JAJTFQ010000035.1:0-24887 GCA_021299955.1 Chitinophagaceae bacterium | reverse complement strand
ATGGCGGTGTTCATATGATCCCGGTCGCCCATGGAGAGGGTCGCTATCATGCAGATGATGCGGTGTTGGATGCCCTGGAGGCCAATGGGCAGGTCATTTACCGGTATTGCGATGCCAGTGGCAGGGTAGGGAGTAACGCCAATCCGAATGGTGCATCCCGTGATATTGCGGGTATTTGCAATGCAGGGAGGAATGTGTTCGGCATGATGCCGCATCCCGAGCGGGCCTGCAGCCCGGAGTTGGGCAATACCGACGGACTGGCTGTCTTTCGCTCACTCTTCGGCATCGCCTGAACAGGGCGGCCCATGTGCACCGCCAGCTCATCAGCTCATTGACAGCATGTGTCGGACACCGGCACCTGTCCGGTCGGGACGGCGCCGGGCATGAGGAATGTTCAGAGGGAGATCTTCTTCTCGTTCATCATCTTACGGAGATTGATCAGTCCATACCGCATGCGGCCCAGGGCCGTATTGATGCTGCAGTTGGTGAGGGCTGCGATCTCCTTGAAGCTCAGTTCGGCGTAGTGGCGCAGGATGATGACCTCCCGCTGGTCTGCGGGCAGCATTTCGATCATCCGGCGGATGCGGTCGTGGCTCTGGCGCTGCATCACCTTCCTGTCGATGCCGTCTTCACTCATATTGAGCATCTCGAAGATGTCCTGGTCTTCGCTGCTGCGGACCGTGGGTGTTCGTTTTACCTTGCGGAAGTGATCCACACAGAGATTATGGGCGATACGCATCGCCCAGGGCAGGAACTTTCCCTCCTCGGTATATCTGCCGCTGCGCACCGTATCAATCACACGTATGAATACGTCCTGGAAGATGTCCTCTGCCACGTACTTGTCTTTCACCAACAGGAAGATGGAGGTGAAGATCTTTTCCTTGTGCCGATTGAAGATCATCTCCAGTGCTTCGGATTCTCCATCGATGAACAGATGGATCAGTTGCTGGTCGGTCAGTTGAGTGAGAGCGCGCATGGACTGTTTGGTTTTTGATCGGTTTTTGGATTTCAGTGGCCAATATCCGGAGGGCATCTGAACCATTCCGGGCGAGTCCGTCCGACAGGATTTCGTGCTGTTTTTCAGGATATTGGACGACGAAAATAAATGTTAAAATGAATCTTCAAATTTTTTTCAGCTTATATTTTCTTCATTTTCAGGAAGAATTTTAAAATGCTGAAACTCACGTCTGTCAAGGGTTTCAGGCGATAGGAAAAACCCGCATATCCGAACGCGTAGATCTACTATATACGAACAGAACCAACAGGAAATGGCGAAAACCGCGACCAGTAAGGGACGTAGCAGGAAGGCCGTAGCAAAGGCAACGAGCGAAGGCATCGTGATACACGGGGCGAGGGTTCACAACCTCCGCAATGTGCACGTAGAAATACCCAGGGGAAAATTCATCGTGGTTACGGGGGTTTCCGGTTCGGGAAAGTCCTCACTTACGATCGACACTTTATACGCAGAAGGGCAGCGGAGGTATGCTGAAAGCCTCAGTGCCTATGCCCGGCAGTTCCTGATGCGCATGGATAAACCCGATGTGGATCATATACATGGGTTGTGTCCGGCCATCGCCATTGAGCAGAAGGTGATTACCCGTACGCCCCGTTCGACCGTCGGTTCCATGACGGAGATCTACGATTATCTCCGGTTGCTTTTCGCCCGGGTGGGCCGTACGATCTCCCCCGTTTCGGGGAGGGAGGTCCGCAAGGATGATGTGGGTGATGTGGTCAAGGCCATCTCCGAGCTGCCGGAGGGCTCCAGGGTCTACCTGCTGGTGCCATTCCGCACCGGGGCCGGCCGGATCCCGGCGGAGGAACTCGGCATCCTCATGCAGAAGGGCTTTTCGCGGATCTACGACATGCATACGAAGGGATTGACCCGCATTGAGGAGCTCCAGGACATGCCTGACTGGGCGCCGGGGCAAGATACATACGTGCTGGTGGACAGGCTGGTGGTTCGTCCCTTTGATGAAGACGACCTGCACCGGATCGCAGACTCCGTTGGTACGGCCTTCTATGAAGGCGAGGGGGATCTCTATCTCCAGATCGATGAGTTGCGCCTCCTTCATTTTTCGCAACGCTTCGAACTGGACGGCATTCGTTTCGAGGAGCCCGTCCCCAACCTCTTTTCTTTCAATAATCCTTACGGCGCCTGCCCTGTCTGTGAGGGTTTCTCACAGGTATTGGGCATCGATCCCAATCTGGTCATCCCAGACACGCGTTTAAGTGTTTACGAGGGCGCTGTGGCACCCTGGAAGGGCGAGAAGCTCGGACAGTGGCGTGAACAGTTCATCCGCGGAGCAAAACACACAGGATTCCCCATTCACCGGCCGGTGGTGGATCTCACGCCCGACCAGTATGGAACGCTGTGGAAGGGGAATGCGTACGTTGATGGCATAGATGCCTTTTTTCGTGAGGTAGAACAGAATCTTTATAAGGTGCAATACCGGGTACTGCTCTCGCGCTATCGCGGGCGTACCACCTGCCAGACCTGTGGCGGGCACCGGCTTCGTCCGGAGGCTCTTTATGTGAAGGTCGGCAGTGCCCATATCGGAGAACTCTGCGCCATGCAGGTGCAGGACCTCGATGCCTGGTTCGGTCGGCTGACCCTGACGGAGCATGAGGAGCAGATCGCCCGGCGTATCCTGCTGGAGATCCGGCAGCGCCTGTCGACCCTCCTTGATGTAGGCTTGGGTTATCTGACGCTGAACCGGCTGGCCAACAGCCTCAGTGGCGGAGAAAGCCAGCGGATACAGCTCACCCGAAGCCTGGGCAGCAATCTGACAGATTCCCTCTACATCCTTGACGAACCCTCCATCGGTCTGCACCCGCGTGATACGCACCGGCTGATCGGCGTGCTGAAGCATTTGCGTGATCTGGATAACACGGTCGTGGTGGTGGAGCACGACGAACAAATGATGCGGGAGGCCGATCATATCATTGATATGGGGCCACTTGCGAGCCACCAGGGTGGTGAAGTGGTGGCTGAGGGTGATTACCAGGCCATCATCTCCAATAAGCGCAGTCTTACCGGTAAGTACCTGCGCGGAGAACTGGAGATCCGCCCGCCTGCCAGGCCGAGGAGCTGGGCGAAGTCCATCCTGGTCGAAGGTGCCCGGCAGCACAACCTCCGGAACCTCGACGTTCGCATTCCGCTGCAGGTACTCTGCGTGATCTGTGGGGTCAGTGGCAGCGGCAAGACGACCCTGGTGAAGCAGGTTCTGTATCCGGCCTTGCAGAAATTGAAGACGGGCGTGGCCGAGAAGGTCGGCTTGCACCATGCGCTGGGCGGTGATCTTGATGCTTTCTCCCAGATCGAGATGGTGGATCAGAACCCGATCGGAAAGTCCTCGCGCAGCAATCCGGTGACTTATGTAAAGGCTTGGGACGAGGTCAGGGACCTTTTCTCCCGTCAGCCGCTCAGTAAGATGCGGGGCTACCAGCCGAAGCATTTCTCCTTTAATGTTGATGGCGGCCGGTGTGATGCGTGCAAAGGTGAGGGCGAGCAGGTGGTGGAGATGCAGTTCCTGGCCGACGTGCATCTGACCTGCGAGGCCTGCAAGGGGCGCAGATTTCGGGAGGAGGTGCTGGAGGTGAGATACATGGAACGTAACATCCATGATCTGCTGGAGATGTCGGTGGAGGATGCCATTGCGTTCTTCCGGGATGAGCCGGAGATCGCCAAAAAACTGCAGCCGCTGAGTGATGTGGGACTGGGATATGTGAAGCTCGGACAATCGAGCGATACCCTGTCGGGCGGGGAGGCGCAACGTGTGAAACTCGCGTCATTCCTGGGTCGTGGCCGGGCGCAGGAGAAGATCCTGTTCATTTTCGATGAGCCGACGACGGGATTGCATTTTCATGATATCACCAAACTGCTGGCATCGATGAATGCCCTGATCGATCAGGGGCATTCGGTAATCGTCATCGAGCACAACATCGATGTGATCCGTTCTGCTGACTGGGTCATAGAGCTCGGCCCGGAGGCCGGCGACGGAGGCGGGCAGCTGGTCTATGCCGGGTTGCCATCCGGATTGAAAGATTGTGTGGATTCGCCAACTGGCCGCTTTCTTTGAGTGTGGCCATGATACAGGAAAGCCATCCCGGGATCTTCTCTCAGGATGGCTTTTCTGCTATATGTGAAAAGTTTTCAGTCTTGCATCAGCGCAGGCGATCCAGGCTTTTCATCAGGGCCTCGTCCTTTCGGATGCCTATGAAAGCGAGGATATAGCACACCATCATCAGCAGGGGCATGAGGGCACCGAACTGCCAGAGGCCGGACACCGGTGCCAGGGTCTTGCGCAGACCCTCTACGTGTACCACTTCCAGGGCGATGATGCCGGCGGAGATCAAGGTCCCCGTCAGGCAGAGCTTTTTTTGGAGTGGTCGGTTGCGAAAGAGAAAGACCGTTCCGAGCGCCAGCAATACCGAGAGGGTAATGAGTGTCAGCAGGAGCAGGCTTTCCGGTGCAAGGTAGGGTGTAGCTTCCGCGTTCTCCGTCCGCCGGTATTCCCATAGCGGCATGCGGTACATCAGCGCTGAGGCGCAGGTGGCGAGCAGAAGCCAAACGGACTGGATGCGTTGTATCAAGGCCGGGTTTATTTACGGTTCAGGTATATTCAGGTGTTCAGCCCAGTTCCGGGTACAGGGGAAATCCGTACATAAGTGCCTTCACTTCGGCACGTACGGCCTGGATCTCCTGTTCGTTATCGGGCTGCATGATCACGCGGTCGATCAGACCGGCGATGATCTCCATTTCAGATTCTTTGAGTCCGCGGGTTGTGACAGCAGGTACGCCAATGCGCATGCCGGAGGTAACAAACGGACTCTTGTCGTCGAAGGGCACGGAGTTCTTGTTCAGCGTGATATGGGCGCGGTCCAGTGTTTCCTGTGCCTTTTTACCGGAGATGTTCTTGTTTCGGAGGTCGATGAGCATGAGGTGGTTATCGGTTCCTCCGCTGATGAGGTGATATCCGCGTCCGACGAATGCGGCGGCCATGGCCTGTGCATTGCGCTGCACTTGCTGCTGGTAGGCCATGAACTCATCGGTGAGGATCTCGCCGAAGGCGATGGCCTTGGCGGCGATGACGTGTTCGAGCGGACCGCCCTGCATGCCGGGGAAAACGGCGAGGTCGAGCAGTGCACTCATCGACCGGATGTTGCCCTTCGGATCTTTGATACCGAAGGGATTGTCGAAGTCGTGGCGCAGCATGATCACGCCGCCGCGGGGGCCGCGCAGGGTCTTGTGCGTGGTGGAGGTTACGATATGGCAATGGTCGAAAGGATCATTCAGCAGTCCCTTGGCGATCAGGCCGGCAGGGTGTGCGATATCAGCGAGTACCAGGGCCCCGATCTCGTCGGCCACGGCTCGGATGCGGGCGTAGTCCCAGTCGCGGCTGTAGGCGGAGGCACCGCAGATGATCATCTTTGGTTGTTCGGTGCGTGCGATGTGTTCCAGCTGTTCATAATCCACCAGTCCGGTTTCGCGGTCGACGCCATAATGAAAGGCCTGGTAGTACTTTCCGGTGAAGTTTGCGGGACTGCCATGTGTGAGGTGTCCGCCCATGCTGAGGTCGAGTCCCAGGATCTTGTCACCCGGCTTCAGGCAGGCGAGGAAGACGGCGGCGTTGGCCTGTGCTCCGCTGTGGGGCTGAACATTGGCCCAGGAGGCGTTGAAGACCTGCTTGAGCCGGTCGATCGCCAGTTGTTCGATGGCATCCACCACCTCACAGCCGCCATAGTAGCGCTTGCCGGGATAGCCTTCGGCGTACTTGTTGGTGGCTACGGAGCCCATGGCCTGCATGATCTGCAGGGAGGTGAAGTTCTCGGACGCGATGAGCTCGATGCCTTCCCGCTGTCTGAGGAGTTCTCTGTCGAGCAGATCGAACAGGGCCGTATCTCTTTGCATGAGTGGAATTTTGCGCAAAAATAGGCTCTCCCTGCCGAACTGGCAACGAATGATTAAGGTGTGGCGTCCGGGTATCTTTCTTTTTTTCACTACTTTCACATTCCATTTAACGACCCTCAAGCGCATGAAAGCCATCATCCCCGTCGCAGGTGCCGGTACCAAGCTCAGGCCTCATACCTACACCCAGCCCAAGGCGCTGATCCCATTGGCGGGG
This sequence comes from Chitinophagaceae bacterium, assembly GCA_021299955.1. GTDB lineage: Bacteria > Bacteroidota > Bacteroidia > Chitinophagales > Chitinophagaceae > Pollutibacter. The sequence continues at coordinate 18,762 of JAJTFQ010000035.1, read as the reverse complement.
AGGACCCTGCTCAGCATCATCATCGACCAGTTGCGGGAGGGCGGCATTTCTGAATTCATCCTGATCGTAGGACATCTGGGCGACAAGATCCAGGATTTCGTACAGCTGAACTATCCGGGTCTCGACTGCCGTTTTGTATACCAGTCGGATCGTTGCGGACTCGGACATGCCATTTGGCTCACGCGGGATGACGTAGGCGACGATGAGATACTGATCGCGCTGGGCGACACCATTTGCCGCTCTTTTGGGGTAGCGGAGCTGGACGAGGAGGGCGCCATCGTCAGGGTGGTGGAAAAGCCGCAGATCCCGAAGTCGAACCTGGCGCTGGTTGGGCTCTACAAGATCCAGGACACGCGTATGCTGTTCGAATGCCTGGAGTCGAACCTGCGGCAGGGCAGGACCAATCGCGACGAATACAGCCTGACCGATGCGCTGGAGTGCATGATACACCGGGGCGCCGCTTTCCGCCCCTTCCGTGTCAATAACTGGTTCGATTGTGGTAAGAAGGAATCATTGCTGGAGAGCAATGCCACCCTGCTTAAGAAGTTCGGCGGCGAGATCTCCGACGACCATGTCTTCGAAAATGTGATCATTATTCCTCCTGTCAGCATCGCCCGTGGCTGCGAGGTCAGGAACTCCATCATTGGTCCAAATGTTGCCATTGGTGAGCGTACCGTCATCAATTATTCCATTGTACGGGATTCGATCATTGGGTCCTTCTCGAAGTTGTTCGACGTTGTGCTGAACGACTCGTTGATCGGCAGCGACACAGAGATCAAGGGCGAGACCCGCACGCTGAACATTGGCGACAATACCGAGATCGATCTGGGTTAGGTATTCCTGCTTTTTTGTGGATGGTTAAAAAAAAGATATCCCGCTTTCGCGGGATACCGGGGTTCAAACCAACTGAAAACCAAAAAATCTTCAGGATCTGTTATGCTTGGCGTTTTTTCTGTTGTCCAGCATCGCCGATTGGATCTCGGTGTCGATCTGCCATTCGTTCAATTGACTCAGGATCATCTTGCGCAGGGTCACGTCAGGGGGCTTGGCTTTCACATCTCCGGACAACTCCGGGCCCCAGTTCGGGGGCTGCTGGCCGGAGGCTGGATGATGTTCCTGGCCACATTCGGGTCGTTGCATCATTTTCACAAGGGTTTGGTACGGTATTCATAAAACGGAGGCATGGGATGTTTAGTATGGAGGATCATCCATGCAAAAAAAATGACAGACCCAACGGCCTGTCATTCAAATCTCCAAGCGGGATTTTTTTTTAGATTTTTCCGACCATCTGTTCCGGTACGACCCACTCATCGAATTGTTCGGGTGTGACATAGCCCAGCTTTACGGCCATCTCCTTGAGCGTGGTGCCCTCCTTGTGGGCTTTCTGTGCGATTTCGGCGGCCTTGTAGTATCCGATCTTCGTATTGAGTGAGGTGACAAGCATGAGTGAGTTTTCGACATGCTTTCGGATATTGGCTTCGATGGGTTCGATGCCGGTGGCGCATTTATCGTTGAAGCTCACGCATCCGTCGCCAATGAGGCGTGCACTGTGGAGGAAGTTATAGATCATCATGGGCTTGAAGACATTCAGCTCGAAATGTCCGTTTGCACCGCCGATGTTGATGGCCACATCATTGCCCAGCACCTGTGCTGCGATCATGGTCAGGGCTTCGCACTGGGTGGGGTTGACCTTTCCGGGCATGATGGATGAGCCGGGTTCGTTGTCGGGGATGAAGATCTCGCCGATGCCGCTGCGCGGGCCTGATGAGAGCATACGGATGTCATTGGCGATCTTCATCAGGCTGACGGCGACGGTCTTGAGTGCTCCGTGTGCCTCGACGATGGCATCATGCGCCGCCAGGGCTTCGAACTTGTTTTCGGCACTGACGAAGGGCAGTCCCGTCAGGTTTGCGATATGGAGGGCCACATTGTCGGCGTATCCGTCCGGTGTGTTGATCCCGGTGCCAACAGCGGTGCCTCCCAGAGCGAGTTCCGACAGGTGGTCCAGGGTGTTGCGAATGGCCCGGATGCCGTGATCGAGCTGTGATACGTAACCGCTGAATTCCTGGCCGAGGGTCAACGGGGTGGCATCCATGAAGTGCGTGCGTCCGATCTTCACGACCTTCATGAAGGCCCGGCTTTTTTCGGCCAGGGTGTTGCGCAGTTTCTCGATACCCGGGAGTGTGGTCTTGAGGAGGATCTCGTAGGCGGCGATGTGCATGGCCGTCGGGAAGGTATCGTTGGACGATTGCGACTTGTTCACATCATCGTTCGGATGCAGGAACTTGTCCTTATCGGTCAGGCTGCCGCCTTTTATGACATGGCCGCGGTAGGCGACCACTTCGTTCACGTTCATGTTGCTCTGTGTGCCGCTGCCTGTCTGCCATACCACCAACGGGAATGCATCGGCCATCTTGCCTTCGAGGATCTCATCGCAAACGAGTCCGATGAGTTCGCATTTTTCAGCCGGCAGTACCCCGGCTTCCATGTTGGTGATGGCGGCTGCCTTCTTCAGGAAGGCGAAGGCACGGATGATCTCGCGCGGCATGCGGTTGATATCCTGTGCGATCCTGAAATTGTCGATACTGCGCTGTGTTTGTGCGCCGTAATACGCGTCGACGGGCACTTTCACCTCACCCATCGTGTCCTTTTCGATCCTGTAATCCATGATGACTGTATTTGATATTTACTTCCCTGCTCAGCGGCCGGGAAAGATTGGTTTTCGCTTTTCCAGGAATGCGGTGACGCCTTCCTTCATATCCTCGGTGCCGCAGCAGGCGCGGAACATCTCTACTTCCACGGCAAATCCCTCATCGCCCAGGGGGGCGGCGTTCACGGCTTCGATGGACCGGGCAACGGCCACGGGCGATTTCGACGCGATGGTCCGAAGGATACCCGCTGCTGTCTCCAGCAGGGTTTCCGCCGTGGTTACATGATTTACCAGTCCGATGCGCAGCGCTTCGGCGGCATCGATCATATTGCCGGTGAGGATCAGTTCCATGGCGCGTCCCGGGCCGACGAGGCGGGGAAGCCGCTGGGTGCCGCCATAGCCGGGGATGATGCCGAGGTTGACTTCCGGTTGTCCGAAGCGGGCGTTGTCGGAGGCAAGGCGGAAATGGCAGCTCATCGCCAGTTCGCAGCCACCGCCCAGGGCGAAGCCGTTCACGGCGGCGATGAAGGGTTTGGGGCATCGCTCGATGCGGAGGAAGAGGTCCTGGCCGCGCTTTGCCAGCACCGCTCCCTCATCCGGACCTGCCTGCAGGAATTCGGAGATGTCGGCACCTGCCACAAAGGCTTTGGGACCGGCCCCGGTCAGGATGACGGCCCGGATATCATGGTCCGACAGTACGCGGTCCATCAACCGGTCGAGGTCCGCCAGCACAGAGCGGTTCAGGGCGTTCATTTTGTCCGGACGATTCACAGTGACCGTCAGGATCCCTTCCTCCAATGCTGTCAGCAGCGTATCGTATGTCATGGCTTCGGTTATGCGTGATCGTTATATGTTCAGGCTTCATCCGGCCGACGGAGGGCGACCTCCAGCCGGATATATGCGGCGATCTCGGACATCGGTGTACCCGGCTCGAAGAGTTTGCCCACGCCAAGGTCCTTCAGTTTTTGCATGTCTTCCGCCGGGATGATGCCGCCCCCGGTGAGGAGTACGTCATCCAGTCCCTTTTCGCGCATCAGCGCCATGACCCTGGGGAAGACGGTCATGTGGGCACCCGAGAGGATGCTGACACCTATTGCGTCGACATCTTCCTGCAGGGCGGTGTTGACCACCATTTCAGGAGTTTGGCGCAGGCCGGTGTAGATGACTTCCATGCCTGCATCGCGCAGGGCGCTGGCGATGACTTTGGCCCCCCGGTCGTGACCGTCGAGACCAACCTTGGCTATGAGGACGCGGATGGGCCTGTCCATGGGGCGTGTTTGTGTACAAAATTAATGCAAAGCTGGATGGCCTTGCATGTTGGCGGTCAGGCTGTGGTGTCGAGGGCCGCCAGCGTTGCCAAGATGCGTGCCTGTGTTTGTTCGCGGCCGATGACGGCGGCGATCTCGAACACGGGGGGGCCGAATTTTCCGCCCACCAGCATGATGCGCAACGGCAGTTGCAGCTCGCCCGGTTTGATCCCGCCGGACGCGGCAGCCTCTTTGAAATCGGCTTCGATGGCCGTGGCTTCCCATATGGGCAGGGCTTCCAGTCGTGTCGACCATTGAGCGAACCAGGTCTTTTTTTCCGGCGACCATTTTGCTTTGACGGAGTCCAGGTCCCATGCGTCGGGTGCCCTGAAGAAATAACCGGTCTGTTCCACGAAATCCGTGAGCAGGGTGCAGCGTTCTTTCACCAGGGGTATCACCCGGCGCAGGGTGTCGGCGTCGGGAAGGATCCCTGCACTGCTCAGGCAGGCTGTAACGTCGGGTAGCAGTCGCTCAGTATCCGCGCGCTTGATCCATTCCTGATTGAACCATTTGGCTTTTTCAAAATCGAATTTTGCGCCTCCCTTGTGGATGCGGTCCATCGAAAAATTGTCGCGCAGTTCGTCCATGGACATGATCTCCTGTCCGCTTCCGTCGTTCCATCCCAGCATGGCCAGGAGGTTGACGAAGGCTTCAGGCAGGAAGCCCATTTCCCGGAAACCGCGGGTGATCTCTTCGCTTTTGGGGTCTTTCCAGTTCATGGCGAATACGGGAAATCCGAGCCTGTCGCCGTCGCGCTTGCTGAGCTTACCGTGTCCGTCGGGTTTCAGGATGAGGGGAAGGTGCGCCCACCGGGGCATTTGCGCCTCCCAACCGAGGTATTTCCAGAGCAGGAGGTGTACCGGGGCGGAGGGCAGCCATTCTTCGCCGCGGAAGGCGTGCGTGATGCCCATGAGGTAGTCGTCGACCACCACGGCCAGGTGATAGGTGGGCATACCGTCTGCTTTCAACAGGACCTTGTCGTCCACCGTGCCGGTCTGAAACTGCACATGACCTCGCACCATGTCTTCGAAGCTGATCATTTCATCCTCGGGCATTCGGATACGTATGACGTGGGGCATGCCGGCGGCGAGTCGTTCGGCCACTTCTTCGGCGGGGAGTACGAGCGAGTTGCACATGGACATCCGCACCCTTCCGTCGTATTGTGGGGAGGGATTTGATTCGGTTCGACACCTGTCGCGCATATCCTCGAGTTCGGAGGAGGTGTCAAATGCGTAATACGCATGACCATTTGCTACCAGTTGTTCTGCATATTGCCGGTAGATGGCCTTACGTTCGCTCTGACGATAAGGTCCGACGGCCCCCCCGGCTTCCGGGCTTTCATCCGGTATGAGTCCGCACCAACGCAGACAGTCCATAATATATTCCTCGGCTCCGGGCACAAAGCGTGTCTGGTCGGTGTCTTCGATGCGGAGGATGAAGTCGCCACCATGCCGGCGGGCGAAGAGATAATTATACAGGACGGTACGCACACCGCCCAGATGCAGTCCGCCGGTCGGGCTGGGTGCGAAACGGACCCTCACTTTCCTGGAATTCATGCCGCAAAGATAGGCAAGAAGGGGCATGGGATGGACCGGGTGCGTACGCTTCAGGGCATTTACTGATATCTTTGGACATGTTCTATCTGGTACGCACCCCCTGGTGGCTTCGTCGATGTTTTCCGGGCTGCATCTGGGAGATCGCGGAGCAGCGGCCGATCGTCTATCTGACCTTTGACGATGGTCCGGATCCCGGGGTCACTCCTTTTGTACTGGATCAGTTGGCACATTATGACATGCATGCGACATTTTTCTGCATTGGAAAGAATGTGGAGGCTCACCCGGAGGTCTATGCCCGGATCCTGAGCGAAGGGCATCGGACCGGCAATCACACGCATCATCATCTCAATGGCTGGAAGACGGATGACGATACATACCTGGCAGATATTTCCCGGGCGGCAAGGTTGGTCGACTCGGATCTTTTCAGGCCTCCTTACGGACGCATCGGTTCCGGGCAGTTGCGCCGGTTGCGCCATTTATCTCCGGTCATGCGCCCTGTCATGTGGTCTGTACTCAGCGGTGATTTCGATCCGGGTATCTCCCCCGCCCGTTGCATCCGGAATGTGCTGGATCACGCCCGTCCTGGATCTGTCATTACTTTCCACGACAGTGAGAAAGCCTTTCCGGTATTGCGGGAGGCCCTGCCTGTTATCCTGGAGGATTTCCGGCGAAAAGGGTGGGAAGGGAAGGGGATATCGTAAAAATACGGCTTTTGCAAGGCCGACTGCAGGGCAAAAAAATGGGCCTGGGTGGAAACCCTGGCCCGTGTTTAATCCGTACCCTATGAAAACTAGGATGTAAGATAGCAGAAATTTCTAATACGCCAAATTTTCGCATTCAATCTTGTTCATTTTTTTTGGATGCGAAGAAGATTGATAATAAGCCGGTTGCAGTTTTTATCCCACCTTTATCCCCCGTAATTCTACGATAATCAATGGGTTGTGTAAGGCCTGTATGCCCTGAAAAAATTGCGTAAAAATACGATGCTGTTTTCCCGGTATTTGATGAAACTATTGTCAATCCTGCATTTCCGGGCAGGGAACCTTCATCGTAAAAATACGGTTTTTGCCTCCTCCCCTTGAAGGCCGATCTTTGCGGTATGGAACCCGTCCATTCCTTTACAGACACACATGCCCATATCTATCTGGATCAATTTCGGGCGGATCTCGCCGATGTGCTGGACCGGGCCCGGGCGGCCGGAGTGGAGCGGATCTATATGCCTTCGATCGCTGCCGCCGATATTCCTGACCTGTTGCGGACAGAGGCGTTGGACCCCGGCATGTGCCGTGCGATGATGGGTTTGCATCCCTGTTATGTGGGCGAGGACTACCGAAAGGAACTGGATATTGTTTCAGACTGGTTGTCGAAACGCCCGTTTGCGGCCGTGGGTGAGGTCGGTCTGGATTTTCACTGGGATCTGACGCATGTGGAAGCGCAGCGCGAGGCTTTTTCCACGCAGGTGGGATGGGCAGCAAGTTTGGGACTGCCTGTCGTGATCCATTCCCGTAAATCGACGGATGCCTGTATCGACATCATACGGCGTCTGCAGGACGGACGGTTGAAGGGTATTTTTCATTGTTTTTCGGGCACGACGGAAGAGGCCCGCGAGATCATAGACCTGGGTTTTCACCTGGGCATTGGCGGGGTGTTGACCTATAAGAACGGGGGGATGGCTCCGGTGCTGGAGGCGGTTGGACTGGATCGAGTGGTGCTGGAGACGGATGCGCCCTATCTCTCTCCCGTCCCGTTTCGAGGGAAGCGCAATGAACCGTCCTATTTGCTGCAGGTTGCGCAGCGGCTTGCGGAGATGGCGGGAACTTCTTTGCAGGAAGTTTCTGAGATCACGAACCGGAATGCGCGGGCGGTGTTCGGCGAATAGATACCGCTATTTTTCTCCGCTTAATCCTCAAGGCGCAGGATCCTGATATCTTCCAGCAGCCTGTTCATTTCTATCCTTAGCGTTCCGTTGTAGACGCCCCTGATCCTGCGTTTCGCGTCTGTGAGGATCACGTTCTCCGTGTGCAGGAATTCGTCCGAAGTGGAGGTGAGTCCGGTTGAGTCGCCGGCGAAAAAGCCCCGTTTTGCCAGTCCGTAGATATCATCCCGGGGGCCGGTCAGGAGTTTCCATGTCGTGGGATGCATCGCATATTGGGCTGCGTATGCCTTCAGCACAGGTACGCTGTCGGCTGCGGGATCCACGGAGAGGGACAGGAACCTGACATTCTGAGCGACGCCGAGGCTATCGCGCAGGTATTTCAGCTGCAGGGTCATTTTTGGACAGATGCTCCGGCAGCTGGTGAAGAAGAAATTGGTCACGCAGATGCGGTCGTCCATACCTGTTTCGGTGAAGGCTGCGCCGGTTTGATCTGTGAGGGAAAAGGAGGGGACCCGGTGGATGGAATCGCGGCCGGGGTCATTTTCGTCAATCCATTCCGGTGTGAGCTGAGCATCCCTGAAAAAGGGCAGCCGGTCGGGTTGTGTATCCGCTGAACTCTTATGCTGCTTGCAACCGAAAGGGACTGCGATCAGGAAACCGATAAACAGACTGATGTATGATTTCATGGATGCAGGCTGTCTGAAGGATTTCTGCATAGTTTCAATCCAATGAGTCCGTAGCGTCTGCCGTTTCGAACGGCATAGTTTGCCCTGAGTCTTCCGTCTTCCCACCACATGCGCTGCAGGCCTTCTTCGTGACCGGCTTTGTAATGAAAGCGGCGGTAAGGCTGCCCGTTGGGATACCATTCCTCTGCTTTGCCATGGTGTTCCCCCGCTTCAAATTCATAGACGAATCGCGATTTTCCGTCGGGGTACCACCCCCGATGCGTCTCTGTTTTCCGTCCGTTCTCGAAGTATCGTTCCTCTGATGGGGTACCGTTGGCATTCCAGCTTTTGTGTCGGCCGTCTTCCACGCCGTTCTTCCAGGAACCCACCAGCATGGTATCTCCGGATGTTCGCAGGGATATCACGGTGCCTGTAAAAGGCTGATTGCGCAGAAACAACGAGTCTTGTCGAAGCGAAAGCGCCGGATCATCAGCGGATATTACGTTTAGTCTGTCTTCGCAGCCCGTGATGGCGAAGACAAGGATACAGATCACCCGGCGATATCCTCGTTTTTGCATCTCGAAATCATTGGCTGATGGTGCCAGCCGTACCAAAAAATCCGGCGCCGTTGATGTACGGATCCGTGTTGGTCACATGATAATGGTAGATCCCGGAGGGATAATCGGCCGTGGCATGCTTATGGCCGTGGTAGGCGTCCAGGGAGGATTCGACGACGGCGGCTCCGTTTTCCTGCGGTCCGTAGACCGGGAATCCATCCAGCAGGAAGCCCAGCAAGGCTGATTTTCCAACTTTGTCGACGGTCAGATAGATGGGTTCGACGTGGTAGTGATAGACACCACCGGGGGCGGGATGGCCCCAGTAGCGGTCGAAGGAGACGATTTCTCCGGTCAGCGGCTGGCTCGGACCGGCGTACTGATTGTAGAAAGGTACTCCGTTCAGGGATACACCGATGGGGCCGAGGGGTGTCGCCTTTTTGGTGGATGATTCCGCCGGCTTGAGGGGGATCTTGAAGACGTAGCTCTTCTCTGAGATCGAATTTGGGTTTTTCTTGAAGTTTACCCCGTTGAAGGTCGTGCCGCTGAAGTTTTCGTACAAGCTGTTGGAAGTTTCATAGTACGGACTCTTATGGTCCGGCAATCCTTTGGTTCTGATGGTGATCCAGGTGCCGTCTGACGTGATGCTGGTGGCTCCATATATCTTTTTATAGACATCCGGGACCGTGGTATCTGTGGGTGTGACGGGCGCTGCTTCCTCTTTTTTTGAGCAGGCGATTGTCCACATCAGGATCATCAGCAGTATGTTCGTCATTTTCATGCGTATCTTTTGAGGGTTAAGATGCACATCCGAGATAATTCCTTCGGTCAATATTTTTTAAGTCTGTGACGAAGGAAAGCCGGCGTGCATTCGTCAAAGATATACGCACTTGAACGAACTGGAACTGATCAGCGGGCTCAAACGGGGCGATGAGGCAGCCTTTCGGCGGCTGGTGGAGGTCCATGGCGACTCGCTCTACCGGCTGGTGATGGGCATATTGCAGGATCCCGAAGATGCGGAGGATGCTATACAGGAGGTTTTCATTCGTGTCCATGCTTCCATCGATTCTTTCAGGGGGGATGCCAGGTTGTCGACCTGGCTCTACCGGATCGCGGTGCACAAGGCCCTGGAGAAGGCGAGATCCAGAAAGATACGTCTTGGTCTGAGGCGCTGGCTGCCGTCGTGGATGCCGGTGGAGGGTGAGCGGTTGGCCCAGGGATGGATGCATCCGGGCATTCGGACGGAGGATCGTGAAAAGGCGCGCGCCCTGATGGAGGCCATCGCGGCACTGCCGGAACGGCAGCGGATCGCCTTCACGCTGATCCTGGTGCAGGGCATGGCTTATGAGGAGGTTTGTTCGATCATGGGACTAGGCCTCAAGGCGGTGGAGTCCCTGGTCAGTCGCGCCAAGGTAAACCTCCGAAAAAGGCTTGGGGCGCATCGATAAAACATCTGACAAATATCAAATGAAATGATACACCAAGAACTTGACCCACTGGCGGACCACCTGCGGATCCTGGAGGATGCGGATCCCCAGTCGCTTGATCCCGATTTCTATAACCGGCTCAGGGATCGCATGTTACGGCACAGGCAGAAACAAGAACGGAGTGCGCTGCGCCATGCCGGTCTGGCGACGGGCATCCTTGCGTTATTGTTCATCTTGAACCTGGTCTGGCTTGGCCGGAATGCCGGGACTGATTCGTCCGTGGAGGCGAATGGGATCTCCGGATTTGCTTCCTTCTATAGCCAATCGATCTCATCGGATCTTTAAAACCATGCACCCATGAAACCCCGGATACGCATCCTCTTGTATTCGTTATTTGTGGTCTTACTGGCTGCCAATACTTTCACCCTCGTGCAATACTGGAAGATCCGGGGAGAAAGGCCCGGTTCCGGTCGTGGGAGCATTCAGGCATTTCTGATCCGTGAATTATCCCTTGACGCGTCTCAGGCAGCATCATATGAAGAGATGATCAGGAGCCATCGCAGGATGGCTGATTCCATGCGACAAGCCATCCGTCTGGCCAAGGAGGACATGTTTGATTTGCTGAAGGATCCGGCGGCCGGCGACAGCGTCTGGCAGGTTGCTGCCATTCGGGCATCCGGACTCATGGCCGCTCTGGATCTGCAAACCATGTCTCATTTCAGTCAGCTTCGGGCGATCTGTCGCCCCGACCAGCAGGCGCGTTTCGATGTTTTGCTCAAGGATGTCGCCAGGATGATCTCCATGGGCCCACCGCCCCGACATCCGGGGCCGCCTCCGGGTTTTCCGCCGCCACCGGAGCGATGATGCGTGTCCGCCTTACCTTTAGCTCCGGATCAAAAAACCTGTGCCCGATGGACCTGCAACTCTTTCTGGAAAGATTTGACCATGAAGGTATGGTCGTATTGCTTGAAGGTAAGCGCAATGTGCTGCCAGCGGATGAATCCCGACTTGTGAGTTTGGGCGCGTTATTGGCAGGTAATACCCGACATGTGATTTTCCGCAGTGGAAATGCATCCGGGTCGGATGCCTTGTTCTCCGCCGGTGTTGCCACCGTTGATCCGACCCGACTGCAGGTGGTGGTTCCGTATGCCGGACATCGGAACGCCTCGAATGTTGCCGGCCAGACTTATAGTCTTGATGCTATCAACCTGGCCAAGGAGCCTGATGTGGTATATGAGTCGAGGATGCATGTGAAGACGCAGAAGCTGGTGGACCGTTACGTAGCTGGTGAGCGTGATCGTTACGCCCTTAAAGCGGCGTATATTCTTCGGGATACGGTGAAAGTGCTTGGTGCCGAGGGGATCCCTCCCGCGGCCTTTGCTTTTTTCTATGACGACCTGGAGGCTCCGGAAACGGGTGGTACCGGACATACCATGCAGGTATGCCGGCGGAATAATGTTCCGTTCATCGATCAGCGCATATGGTTTTCGTGGCTGGGTCAGGAGTCCTGAACCTTCAGGAGGATTGCCTGACGATCAGTTTGCCGGCGATGCGCTTGTCCACGACCTCCCGGTTTCCGCTGATCAGCTGTTCCAGCATCACCCGGCAGGCTTCTTCTCCGATCTCCCGGGTTCGCACATCGTAGGTGGTGAGCTGGGGTTCGACGATCTCTCCCGTGTATTCGTTGCCGAATCCCACCACGCGGATCTGTCGGGGGATCCTGATCTTTTTTTTCTTGAGATGCCCGATGATCTGTACCGCGCACTTTTCGGAAATGGAGAAGATGGCATCGATGGCCGGACTGAGTTTGAGCCAGTGATCTACTGCCCTGGTGACTTTTTCGTGGCTGAAGTCGACATGGGCCAGCAGTTTCCGGTCCAGTGTAACCCCGTGCCTTTTCAGTGCCTGCAGGTGACCTTTCAGTCTTTTCTGGGTGATCGACAGGTTTTTTGGGCCCAGCAGCAGGGCAATTCTTTTACAACCTTTTGCGATGAGGTGCTCTGTTACCGTCTCGGCACCTGCTTCATCATCCGCGTGGATCTTGGAGATCGGCAGGTCTTCGGATACGCGGTAGAACTGAACGATGGGTATCCGTTTGTTCATCTGCATACGCAGGTGCTCGAATGTGTCTGTGTGCAGGGTGTGGCAGATCAGCAGGCCGTCGATCATGTTATTCATGAGTGCCTGGATATTGGCGATCTCCGTGTTGTGGTCTTCATCGGACTGGCATATGACGACCCGGTAGCCGGAGCGTGCACATACCTGCTGGATGCCGCTGAGCATCGAAGAGAAGAAGGTGGTGTTGAGATTGGGAATGATAACGCCGATGGTATGGGTACTTCGGTTCACCAGGCTTTGTGCCAGCATGTTGGGCTGGTAGTTCATTTCATCCGCCAGCGACTTGATGAAGGACCGGGTTTGCGCACTGATGTCCGGATGGTCGTGCAGTGCCCTGGACACCGTTGCGATGGAGACGCCCGCCGTTCGGGCGATGTCCCGCAGGGAAGTGGCTCCCGTGTCTCTTGCACTTGTTTCGCGCGTACGCTTCCGCGCGCTCGGAATCACGAAGTGATAGTCGCAGTCCTTGCAATAGTAGCGCTGCTTGTTCCGGACGATCCCTGATTTCAATATACGTTCCGGCTGCTGGCATTTAGGACACTTGACCCTGGGCATCTGGAATAAATTTATCTATCTATCTTAAACGTTTGCGTAATGGTTTACGATAGTTATTGATTCCACGAGGATACGAACCAAATTGGTCATTATCAAATTCTGGTCTACTTTCCGCAAGACATAAATCAAAGCCGAGATATGGTGGTTGATCATGGTGCAGGCATCCGCGAACTTCGGACGGAGCGGGTATCCGTCGATGTGGTCGTGGTAGGTGGTGGGTTATCCGGAGTCTGCGCTGCCCTCTCTGCGGCGCGTGCGGGCGTTTCCGTGGCATTGGTACAGGACCGGCCAGTACTGGGGGGGAACGCTTCAAGTGAGGTTCGGCTCTGGGTACTGGGGGCCACTTCACATATGGGAAACAACAACCGATGGGCCAGGGAGGGAGGGATCCTCGACGAGATCCTGATCGAAAATCTGTATCGAAACCGGGAGGGTAATCCCCTGATCCTAGACACGATCCTGCTGGAGAAGGTGAGTGCGGAGCCGAATATCAGGTTGATGCTGAACACCTGTGTGCATGAGGCCGCCATGCGTGATGCGTGTACGATCGCTTCGGTCACGGCCTTCTGTTCGCAGAACCAGACGCGCTATGTGCTGGACGGCGTGCAGTTCATTGACGCTTCGGGTGACGGCATCCTGGGTTTCCTCTCCGGTGCGGCCTTTCGTATGGGAGCGGAGTCGGCAAGTGAGTTCGGGGAGCGCTTCGCTCCGGATGCGGATTATGGTGAATTGCTCGGCCATTCGATCTATTTCTACACCAAGGATGCCGGCGTGCCGGTCAAATATCATGCGCCTTCCTTTGCGTTGCAGGACATCACGGCCATTCCGCGATTTCGGTCCTTTAATGCGCGCGACCACGGATGCAGGCTCTGGTGGATAGAATATGGCGGGCGCATGGACACGATCCGTGACAGCGAGCGGATCAAATGGGAATTGTGGAGGGTCGTTTATGGTGTATGGCATCATATCAAGAATTCCGGACAATTTCCGGAAGCGGAGAACCTGACGCTCGAATGGGTCGGAACCATCCCCGGCAAGCGGGAGAGCAGAAGATTTGAGGGGGATCATATGCTTCGCCAGCAGGATATCGTGGAGCAACGCGTCCATGAGGATGTGGTGGCATTTGGCGGTTGGAGCATCGACCTGCATCCTGGCGACGGAGTGTATAGTCCGTTGCCGGGTTGCAACCAGTGGCACAGCAAGGGCATCTATGGCATTCCTTACAGATGCCTGTACAGTCGGAATGTTTCAAATTTATTCCTGGCGGGCCGGCTGATCAGTGCCTCGCATGTCGCCTTTGGTTCTACCCGTGTGATGGCGACCGGATCGGCCGTGGGGCAGGCCGTGGGTACGGCTGCGGCCATTTGCATCCGGGAAGGATCGATGCCCCGTGATCTGTGCGATGCTTCCCATATGAATCTGTTGCAGCAAAGTCTGCTGCAGGCGGGTGTTTTTCTTCCCGGGGTGCGCAGGAACGATCCGGCGGACCTGTCGTTGTCCGCCCGGCTGCAGGCATCTTCGAGCCTGATGTTTTCCGGTTTTCCGCAGGACAGCGACTGGCAGGTATTGGATTGTTCGATCGCTCAGATGGTGCCCGTACATGCCGGATCCATCCCCGGTGTGACATTTGAACTCCTGAGTTCCGTAGAGACGGAGCTCACCGTGCAATGGCGGATGAGTGACCGACCCGATAACCAGACACCGGAGATCATCCTACATGAACAGATATTCAGTCTGAAGGCGGGTGTGGGTCAGCTCTTTTTTGAATGTAACCAGTCACTTCAGGATGACCGGTACCTTTATCTTGTGCTGCTCCGCAATGAGTCTGTCAGTGTTCCATTGTCCAATATGCGGGTAAGTGGCATACTCTCCCTGGTCAATCATATCAACGTTGCCGTATCCAATTACGGTCGGCAGTCGCCCCCCGAGGGTATAGGCTTCGATGCCTTCGAATTCTGGTGTCCGCGCAGGCGGCCCGGTGGCCGGAACCTCGCCATCACCCTTAACAATGGCATACCTGTATTCGGCTCGGATAATCTGTGCAACGGGGTGGATCGGCCACATATCATGCCCAATGCCTGGGTGGCGAATCCTGACGACCCATCGCCATTCATCCGGCTTGAATGGGATGAGCCGCAACTGATCGGTTCTATGGAGCTCTGTTTTGACAACGACTTCGACCATCCCCTGGAATCCGTGCTGATGGGGCATCCCGAAGATCGCATGCCCTTCTGCGTGCGCGACCTCAACGTGTCGGACGACCGGGGTAATGCCATCGCCTTCCTTCGTGATAACCACGAAACTGTGAGATATATTCATTTGGCTGAGCCGGTGGAGACCCGGGCACTCACCATTGCCCTGTCTCATCCCTCGGCGCATGTGCCGGCGGCCTTGTTCGCCGTACGTTGTTTCAAACCCTGAAGCGGATGATGCAGTTGGATCTTATCGTGCTGGTCATTTTTGCCTTCATGATCTTTCTGATCGGTGCCGCGTTCACCCGGATGGGCAGCAAGAGTGGTCAGGCTTTTTTTGAAGCGGGTGGGGCCACGCCCCGGTGGATCAACGGTTTGTCGTTGTTCATCAGTTATTTCTCATCGCTTACGGTATTCAGGGGACCGTCGATTGTCCTCATCTCGATATGGATATGGCGAAAAAAATTCACATGAAAGCAACGCTTATCGGACTTATATTTATTTCATTCGCTGCACAGGCGCAGCGACCTGCTGTTGCATTGAAGCGGGTGCTGGTGAATCAGGCAGGGTATAATCTATCTGAATCAAAGCGATGTGTTGCCTGGGGCGCAGCCGACGGTCAGTTGTTCAACATTCGAAGTAGTCAGGAAGGAAAGATCGTGTACACCGGCCGCATCATCGCATCCGCCGGGGATTTCAGCGATTTTGATCCTGCGGTTACAGGGCCTTACGTCATTGAGACGGATGGTCAACAACCATCGGTTCCCTTTGAGATCCGGCCTTTTCATCTGGAAACCATTTCTTCGAAACTTGCTTATGATTTCTTCATGGATGTGCGGGGCTCTACAGATCCGGTACATTCCAATGAATCAAAAGTATATGGTGGCGGACCTTCACGCGACTGCGGTTCTTACACCCTTGAAACGGTTTTCGAGACGATGTTCTATGCCAGCAATCCAGCCCTGTTCGATCGGTGGAAGGGAGAGATGGGGGGTGGTAAGATGCCCGATCTGATCGCCCTGATCCTCTGGCATGCCGAGTTTGCCTATCATCATCATGCGTACAACGGACCGGTGGGTCATCGCCACGGCTGGCTCGGATATGAGGGTACGCCGAAGATGAACTATGATTATTGGAACACGCTCGACCAGCTGGCCGCGGTCTGTGCGGCCTACCAGACTTTTCTCAAGCCCTGGTTGCCGGAGGAACGCTACCGCGCCTATCGCAAACTGTGCCTGGAAAAATGGGAAGCGTATGAGCGTCACAAGGTCCTCCGGTACTGGACCTACAGCAACAAATGGGTGGATGTCGGCTATCAGGAATTCAATGAGATGGGGCATGCTTTCGGGCAGTCGGTCTTCAGCAACCTGTTCATGTACATGACGGAACTCGGAGAGCCTGACGGAAAGCCGGAGCAGTTCCTCCGATACGCGCAGGAAAGCGCGGCGGACATCGTCCGGAACTGGGATTTCAACAATGTCCGGCACATGTGGTGGATCCGGAATGCGGAGCATATCACGCCGCAGGCACTGGCTTTCTTTCTCATGCAATATCCCGACAAGGCGCCGGCGGGCAGCCGTGAAAAGCTGAACGGCTGGATGGATCACATCCTTTCGCGTTCTCGTAATGCCTGGCAGTACCGGACCCACAGTGATGAGGAATGGGCGCATCCGAAGACCAAGGAGCTGGGAGGTCCGCCGGCATTGGGCGGCAGCCTGTTTGCTGCCGGTCATGTGCTGGGACGTCAGGATGGCCGGTCGGTGGCCTGGTCTCAAATTGATTTCACCTTCGGATTGAATCCGGTGGGCGCTCATTTTAGCAATAAAAGCCAGGAGCGTTTGGACATCAACGGTTACTGGCCGGGGATCGAAGTCGGCTGGCCGAAGGCGCATCCCAACGGATACGGGATGCTCGGCCGGGTGCGGGGTACGCTCGACGGAACGCCCATGGATGCTGATTTCCCGAGGATCAATGCGCAACGGTCGGATACTTCCGGGACTTTCGTGACCGATAAGATCGGATTGACCGCTCAACATCGAGACGGACAAGCCAGACAGCGGCTGGGTGGAGTTGAAGTCTCCTAATGGAAAGGTTGAAAAGATCACCGTCATGGAAACCGGAGCAGACACCGGCATTTTCGAAGCTTCTGTTCCGGTGAGCGGATCGGGCGTCTGGACGGCATCCTACGGATATTGGGGTTTCAGGAAACAGGCATTGCTGACCATTAAGTAAACGAATGCTGATGCGAAACATCTTCATCGCAGGCCTGTTGACGATTACGGGCTGCATGATCTCCCCGGTCCAGGTAATGGGTGGAACCCCGGTTGTCGGAGAAGTGCGTCAATCGTTGTCCCCTTATTGGAAGTTCAGGATCGATCCCTATCAACAGGGGGAGGCGAGGGGCTGGCATCGGTCATCGCATGCGGTGGCGGGATGGGATTCCGGTGAGGTAGGCAATGCCTATCGACTTTTTCTGAATGACAAACTCATCATCTCGGTCGATTGCGGCAATTACCCGGAGGAATTCGATATTACCGATATGGTACGACCCGGGCAGGAGAACCGGCTGGCCGTGGAAGTGGATAATTCGCTGACATACGGAGCTTATTGGGGATGGGGCGGCATTCGCCGGCCTGTTGAGATCCGCTACCGGCCTGCATTTCATGTGCTTCATCAGGCCGTTACACCGGAAGTGAACTTGTCGCGAAACAGCGCCAGGGTTCGGACTTCTGTGACACTTCGCAATGCATCAGCGGCTGTGGCTCGCATGGTCTTGCAACAGGAGATCTTTTTCCGGAATAGGCGGGTAGCCGTCACATCCCGAAGTGTTGATCTGCCTGGATCCTCATCACCAGTGGTGATGCTGGATCTTGCGCTGGACAGCGCCCAGGTCAAACTTTGGCATTTTGATCATCCTGAATTATACACCAGCCGGATCACGCTGAAATCTGAAGCCCGCGACATATACGTGATCGAAGACCGGTTCGGTCTGCGCAAGATCGAACTCGTCGGACATCAGTTTCGGCTCAACGGAGAGCCCGTCAGACTGGCCGGCTTCAACTGGGTGGCGGATGACCGGGTCACCGGAAGCACCCTGCCTGCCCATCGTTTTCGCGAGGATATCGATCTGATGAAACAGGCCGGTGCCAACATGGCGAGACTTTCGCATCGGCCGCTGCCCTCGGATGTGATGGATTATCTCGACGAGAAAGGCATGCTGGTCATCTCTGAATTCAACATCTGGCCGCCTTTCATGAACGACCGCACGCCTGAAGGACGACGCTACGCCACAGGGAGCATCCGGAAGTCAATGCATACACATCATCGCTGATCCGCTTCATCAAGGATCAATTGGATAGTGTCAGGCTGGTGACCTATGTATCGCATAGTTCGGACAATCAGGACAATGATCCGGCGCAGTTTGGAGATCTTATCCTGATCAATAAATACGGCGGTTTCGTGCCTTCGGTGAATGCCCTCAACATGCGTTATCCCGGCCGGCCGGTGTTCATGACGGAATACGGCCAGAGCGGCGTGAACCTGAAGAACGAAACGCCCAACCGGTCTGTGTTCCAGCGCATGATGGTGGACGGACTAAAACAGCAGGAACAGGTGTTCGGCTATTCCATCTGGACCTTCAACGACTATCGCAGCAACTATCAGACGCCGGATCCCGTGACCACGACACCGGTTCACCAGAACCGTCCTTGGGGGGTGGTGGATGTCCATCGAAATCTCAAGCGATCTTACGGGCAGATCAGAAAGTTCTTTGCGCCGGTGGCTGGTCTTCAGGTAAACTATGCCGGTGATTCCGCACGTGTCATCATTCAACCCCGCGGACGCAACGATATACCTTCTTTTA
>JAJTFQ010000200.1 GCA_021299955.1 Chitinophagaceae bacterium | reverse complement strand
CTGACAGCCGGAACCGATCATCCAGGTGATCGCAAGTCCGGTGAATATGAGTTTTTTCATCTGTTTTCGCTTTGGGGATTAGAAATTGACGTTCAGGCCCGCCGTGATCGTCCGCATCACCGGATAGAATTCAGCATTCGCGTTGTTGATCTCGGGATCGAAACCATCCCAGGAAGGCGAGAAGGTGAGGAGGTTCTGTCCGCTCACGAAGGCACGGAGGGACTGGATGCCCAGCTTCTTCACAGCCTGCGGCGGCAGGGTGTAGCCCAGGTTCAGGTTCTTGATCCGGAAATAAGAGGCCGAACGGATCCACCAGCTGGAGGCCAGGAAGTTGTTCCCCCCAAAGCCGGAAGGCAGCAAACGCGGGAAGAGCGCGCCGGTGTTGTTGGGTCTCCAGGCATTGGTCTGGTGCTGCAGCAGCGAAGCGATGAAATCACTGCTCGCGAAAGGAACGGCACCCGTTCCGCTCAGATAGTTATCGCGCATCCCGACGCCCTGACCAAAAATGTTCAGGTCGAAATTTCCATAGGCGATGTTCAGATTGACGCTGTACTCATAGCGGGGGAAATCATTCCCCAGGAAGATGCGGTCCATGGCATCCACCTTTCCGTCAGGCTTTCCGTCAGGTCCGCTGATGTCGGCGTATTTCATGTCACCCGGCTTGGGACCCGTGGTGGGCGTGCTGCTCCAGGGAATGCCGAACTGCACAGGTGAGGCTTTGATGTCGTTCGAATCGGCAAAGAAACCCATGGCCTGGTATCCGAAATAGGAGCCGAGCGCATAACCGGGCGCCGTGCGGGCACTGCCACCATCGATGAAGGGCAGTCCCTCGATCAGACCGGTCACCTTGTTCTGCACATCTGCCAGCATCACCGTACCATCGAAACTCCACTTGCCGACGCGCTTCTTATAGTTGACCGACACTTCCCATCCGCGGTTCTCCATGTTCCCCGCATTCACGAAGGGATTGGACAGTCCACCGGCAGATGCAGGCAGCACACGGGGCAGGATCATATCGCGCAGCGACTTGACATAATAATCAGCCGTCACATTGAAACCGCCGGCCAGGCTCAGGTCCAGACCCACGTTCCACTGACGGGAAGTCTCCCAGCCGATGTCCGGGTTCGGGAACTGCAGCACGGCCACACCCAGGTTGGTGGTGTTGTTGAAATAGGCACTGGTGCCGTTGGTCGGGTTGTTGTAATTCGATGTGCCGTAGAAGGCGTCGAAGGCATAGAAAGAGCTGAAATTCTGGTTGCCATTGCCTCCGATCGATCCGCGGAGCTTACCGAAGGTCACTACGCTGGAGAGCTCATCCCAGAAGCCTTCCTTGCTGAAGATCCAGCCGGCGGAAGCCGATCCGAAATTACCCCACTGACGGTCGCGGGCCTGAGAGAAACGGGAGGAGCCGTCGCGGCGTCCGTTCACTTCCAGCAGATACTTGTCTTTGTAGGCATAGTTCAACCGGCCGAAGAAGCCTGCCAGCGCGAGTTCCGACACGCCGGAGCTGTTGTCACGCGCACCAGAGCCGAGGTTCAGGTAGGGTTGGTTCGGATTCACAAAGCCCTGGCGGGAGGCGCCAAAGAAATAATTCTGATAAAGCTCGCTCTGTGCACCGGCCATCACCTTGAAGGAATGATCCTCCTTCAGGCGGAAGCGGTAGGTTGCCTGAGCACTATAGGTCGTGTACAGGTCGTTGCGCCAGGATTCTGAGAGCGAAGTGCTGCCGGGCCAGGCACCCACCCGGTCGTACGTGTTGGTCGCCAGGTTGGGGGCGTAGATGTCGGCGTTCTTGATGAAGCTCTTGGTATACGGATTGCGCTTCTCGCGTCCCCAGGCGGCTTCGATGTCGAGGCCTTCGATGGGGTTCATGTTCAGCGCCACACGGGTCAGGAGGGTGTTTCCCTGGGTAACGGAATTGCCCGTGGCCTCGGCCATGGCAATGGGATTTCGGTTGTTCGTTTGTGCAGCGGTGCCATACATGCCCGGTCCGAACTTGCCCGCACCCAGTGCCGGCAAACCGATGGCCTGACGGATGATGAATTCAGGCGAACCGGTCGAGGGGTTCACCGTCTTGTTCTGGTTGTAGCCAATGGTACCGGTGAGGGTCATCCATTTATTGATCTTATACTCCGGGTTGAGGCGCAGGTCGTATTTCTCGAAGCGGTTGTTCGGGATCAGCCCCTGCTGGTTCATGTAGGTCAGCGAAGTGAACAGGCTCAGCCGCTCGCCGCCTGAACTCAGCTGCACGTTGTGGTTCTGCAGCAGGCCACTGTTCGTCAGCACTTCCTTCACCCAATCGGTGTTGATCACGTCCATGTTATTGCCCGCTGGGGTGGCCACATACTTGTCGATCAACGTCTGCGGATAGACGATGGCGGCGGGATTGCCCGTCCGGTTCTGTTCCGCTTCGTTGCTGTAACGCATGTGGTCGACGGCGCTCACACGTTCCGGCAGTGCGGTGAACGACTGCTTCGAGAGGAAGTTGTTGTAGGAGACCTTCATGCCGGGCTGAGCCGCACGCTTGGTCTTCACCACAATGACACCCGAAGAGGCACGGTTACCGTAGATCGCCGTGGAGGCTGCATCCTTCAGGATCGTCACGCTTTCGATCACATTCGGATCGATCTGGTTCAAGGCATCCGGTCCGGATCCCGTCGGCATCAGCAACCCGTCGATCACGATCAACGGGGTGGCATTTCCCTGGATGGAGCTTTCGCCGCGAACACGCAGGAAGGCGCCGTCAGCACCGGGTCTGCCCGACTGCTGCTGCACCGTCAGGCCGGGGGCGAGGCCCTGAAGTACCTGGCTGGTGCTGGTCACCTGACGTTTGGTGATGGTGGCGTTGGACAGCGTCACCAGCGCACCGGTGAGGTTTGCCTTACGCTGGGTGCCGTAACCGACAACTACGACCTCGCCGAGGTCTCCGGAAGTGGCCTCAAGGGCTACGTCCAGGGTTGGACCGGTAACAACAGCTTCCCGGGTCACAAAGCCGATGCCTGAGAAGACCAGCGTCTCGCCCTTCTTCGCCTGGATGGCATAGTTACCGCCCGGCGTGGTCGATGTGCCCTTCTGACTCCCTTTCAGGGTCACGGTGACGCCCTCTGCGGGGTTGCCGCTGGACGCACTGATGACCCGCCCCTTGACGCCCGTTTCCTGAGCCGCCAGCGGTGCCAATGCCACCAGGCATAGCAGCCACATGAGCATGCATTGTTTCATATTGCTTGGGTTTTAGTGTACATATTTATTTACGGATGATCCGGCCCCGATGATCCACCGGGAACCGCCCGAACGGATCCGCTAATGCGTTCAAGATCCTGGCAAAGGCCGCCCGTTCGATGTATGCTGCCGGGTCGTAGGTCCCCAGCCCGAGTGACGTCCATGCAGCCCCACGGCCCGCCGCACCGGGATCCTTGCCGCCCAACGCTGCAGCCACAGCAAAGGCCTCCGCCGAACGCAACAGGCTATCGGATGTCGTGGGCATGGCCACACCATAAGCTTTCAGGCCATCTGTTACTTCGCTGACGCGTACCCGTTGGGTTGGATAGAACCAGGTACGGTTCGCCCATTGGAAAGGCTCTCCGACACCCTTCAGGATGCCCGTCGCCCCGACGGCTTGAATGTCTTGGAAGAACGGGTGCTCCGGCTTGATATCGAAATACGGCATGAGATAGGCACGTGCATCGAGCAGTCCCCGCTGTACTTCACGCACCGGTACTGCCCGGGGTTGCCGCTTCATTTTGACCGACATTGCGGCCAGCATCCCTGCTGCCTGGCCGGTCAGTAATACCACGGGTTGCAGGCGTGTGGTACCATTGGCGACATTGCTCACACTGATGCATTTCTCCGCGGCGATCAGTGCAATGCCTGTCCGGTATAGCGGATCTGCAATGCCAAACGGCGTGGCGATATGGTTCAGATCGATCCGGGCCAGCCCGCGCAGCCGGCGGCCTTCCCGGTGATAGGGCATCAACGGTAAACGATCTGCCGTCGGAAATTCGTCGTTCGCCAGCCCCAGATGCCGGAACCCCATCTCCGTCTGCAGGAAATAAATGAAACGCATCGTCTTGGCCCGGGCTTTCGCATGGGCTTCCGCGCGGCCGGTCTCATCCATTTCGACGGTGTTGATGTAAATATCATTGCCCTTGCCCGGCCAGTTGATCAGATATTTTCCGTTCGGGAGTTTCGCGTAGTCGAGCATCTGCTGCTTACTGACATTGGTCGTCAGCTTCTCCGGTTTGCTGCAGAAATCCCGGCAGCAACCGTCGAACTCCATCGGGTCGTATCCCGAGGGACGAACAATAGTGCAGTCGGCATCCCGTCCGTAATCCTTCAGGATCGCGGCATAGGTCATATCCTGGATGATATCAGATGACTCAGGTACGTTGACCTTCTCCCCGGTGATCCGGGTCGCCACCATCCCCAGATCGTAGGCTGCGCCCGCTTTGGCGAACACATCCCCCAATTCGGTAGCGTCGATCACAACCCGGGCATTGATCCGCAACGTGCCACCACCGGCGATCTTTCGGAAGCTGGCACCGGCCACGCGGCCTCCTTTCATGATGGGGGAGACAAATGCATATCCGTGTTTCACGGAGAGCAGGGGCGTAGCAGCCACGATCGCCCGGAGGATGCTGTCCGCCACCCGGGGTTCGAAATGTGTGTTGCTGACCCATCCTGTGGCGACCCGGTCCGCTCCTCCGTATCTTTTATATATCGCTTGTCGGAATTCGCCCCAGATGCCGGAGGGCATATTGTGATTGCCGTCCGTGGCGGATACAGCCGCTGCCGAGAGCATGCCGCCCAGCCAGGGGCCCGGTTCTACAATAATCGTCTGCACCCCACTGCGGGCCGACTGTATCCCGGCGGCCGTACCTGCCGTGCCACCACCGATCACGAGCACATCCGTATTCAGGGAGGTTTGAGCCAACAAAACCTGTCCGATCAGCAGCGATTGGCAGGTGATGAGCAGCGATATGAAGATCCTTTTCATGTATATGGCCGTGGGGAGTATGTGATCAAGATTCCAGCGTTTTCCAGATCTGATAGAGCGACCGGGGGACGTGGAAGCAACCCTTCCATTTACCGCCTTTCAATGGTAACAACACCTCCCCGCGACGGTTGAGATACCCAAACCATTCCGGGTGCTCCGGATCCCGGAAATGCTTCCAGGAATAATCGTGCAGGATGCGGAACCATTCTGCGCAACGTTCGTCGCCCGTGTACTTCCAGGCCTTGGCCATCGCCACCAGGGCTTCGACATGCACCCACCAAAGTTTTTGATCCCATTCAAGTTGCTGGGGCGGATGACCCTTGATGTCCAGGAAATAGAGGATACCGCCGTATTCGGGATCCCAGCCCTTCTCCAGGGTGCGGAGCATGACATCCCGTGCCCGGTCGATCAGGCCATCATCTCCTATGCGTTTCGCCAGGTCCATGATGAACCACATCGCCTCCAGGGTATGTCCCGGATTCAGGAGCCGGCCTTCGAAACTGTCAACAAAGGATCCATCCGGTGCCACGTTCTCCAGTACCAGTCCGCTGTCGGGCTGCAGGAAAATATCCATGACCTCATGGATGACCCCCGGGATCATCGCATCCACCCGATCTTTCCCCAGGATGCCTTCCATCTCCAGCGCGAGGTTGCAGAGGATCATCGGCAGGCTGAAATTGCGCAGCGGCCGCGTGCCGGGATATGCCTTATTATATGTACCCTTCCAGTTCGACTGCCGGGCAAGTATGTTTTCGAAAGTGTCGAGGGCGATCTGCCGGTAGCGATCTTCCGGAACGATGCGGTACAATGCGGCAAAGGCCATGCAGGCGAAGCAGTCGCTGAAAATATTATAAGGCTGTACCAGCGGCCGTCCATCTTCTGTGAGCGAAAAATACCAATTGCCTTCTGCATCCCGGCCATGTTTCTCGAGGAAATCTGCCCCGAGCAGCGCCATTTCCTTCCATTCCGGTCGCGGTTCCACCTGTGCGTACATATAACTGAAACACCAGACCTCCCGGCCCTGCAGCCAGATGAACTTGTCGGTATCGAAGACCTTTCCGTCCCGCCCAAGGCAGGTATAATAACCGCCATGGGCCCTGTCCGGACTGTGTTGCAGCCAGAAGGGCAGGATGGCGTTCGTCAATTCATCGCGGTATAGACCCGCCAGATTTTCGATCTTTTCCTGTGTATTCGAGGCGACCATTGGGCAATCGTTATCAATAGATTATACAAAATTTGCAAAAGGAAAGTTTGAAATTATTTAATTTATCCAAACAGGCCAAACTTATTAAAAATATTTATTAATAATCCTCCATTGGGATTTTGACCGGATCTCATCGCTTCTTTTCTTTAGTTTTGAACACTGCGTTTTTTGCGCACTGATCACACATGACCGCACTGCAACCGAACTATCTGATTTTCAGCAACGAAGGGGTTTCCGGCGTCGCCTGGAAGAACCGGGCTCTGAAACGATCGGTGATCGCCTACCTGGACGTATCGGACAGCTGCACGGTGATGGACATCTCCCGGGAACTCAACATCAGTGTCCCGAAGGCAGCCAGCCTGGTCAGTGAACTGGTGCAGGATAACCTCATCCGCGACTACGGCAAGATCGATTCTACAGGCGGGCGCAAGGCGAATGTCTATGGCCTGGTGAATGACGCCTGTTTTTTTATCGGGGTCGACGTCAAGAAGTATTATGTCAATATCGGGCTGCTCGATTTCAAGAAACACCTGCTGAGCATCCGGGAGAATGTGCCGTTCCAGCTCGAAAACACCCCCGGCTCCCTGCGTGCGCTGACTGATATCATCCGGCGCTTCATCTCGGACTTCAGTGAGCTGGAGTCCCGCATCCTGGGCGTAGGTATCAACCTCTCCGGTCGTGTCAACCATGTAACGGGCTATAGTTACAGTTTCTTTCATTTCCAGGAGGAACCCCTCAGCCGGATCATCCAGCAGGAGATCGGCATACCTACCTTCCTGGAAAATGACTCCCGTTCAATGGCTTATGGCGAATTCATGAACGGCGTTGTGAAGAATGAACGCAACGTACTCTTCATAAATATCGACTTTGGCCTGGGTATGGGCATCCTGATCGACGGCAACCTATACTACGGGAAGTCAGGATTCAGCGGAGAGCTCGGACATATCCCCTTTTTTCAGAACGAAAAGATCTGCCACTGCGGGAAACGAGGCTGTCTGGAGACAGAGACATCGGGGATCGCGCTGTTGGAAGAGATCAAAGAGCGGATACGTGGGGGATCTTCCTCCATCCTTAGCCAAAAGAACCGGGATGTGGATCGCATTCGCCTGGAGGATGTCATTGAAGCAGCCCGCAAGCAGGATACCCTGGTGATCGAAGTGCTCGCGGAATTGGGGGATAAACTCGGCAAGGCCATCGCCATCCTGATCAATATCTTCAACCCGGAACTCGTCGTCCTGGGCGGCAAGGTCTCGGAAACCGGTGAACATATCCGACTGCCGATCCGCAGTGCACTGAATAAATACACGCTCGGTCTGGTCAACAACGATACCCAGCTGAAGCTGTCTCGCCTCGGAGAACGGGCCGGAGTGATGGGGGCTTGTCTGATCGCCCGGGGAAAGGTCCTGTCTGCCGCGCATTGACACCCGTCAGGTTTCAATATTTCAGGCTTCAACCTTCGATGCTGGTGACG
>JAJTFQ010000034.1 GCA_021299955.1 Chitinophagaceae bacterium | reverse complement strand
GGTGTGCGGTATAATGTATATCGTGCGGCTATGACCGATGTCACCCTGGGATCTGTTACCATCAAACCGCAGGCGCTGGTTTTTCAGGGAGGTGTCAACTATCGTGTCGCATCCGGTTGGTATCTGTTCGCACAGGCGAGCGAGGGCTTCCGTGCGCCGAATATTGATGACATGGGTACGTTGGGCATTGTTGACTTCAGGTATGAAGCACCCGCCTTCGATCTTCGTCCTGAAAGATCCTTCAATATGGAAGCAGGCCTGAAGGTTCACCAGCCGCGTTTTGCCGTTCAGGCATCCGTCTTTCGTACGAATCTCCGTGACCTGATCACCCGCATCAAAACATCGCAGGTGATTTCCGGCTATGATGTGTATCGAAAGGAAAATGTAGATCGGGGATATATTCAGGGCTTTGAGGTGCAGACACGGGTGGAACCTTTGGATGGATTGCGTCTCACGGGGGCGGCAGCCACAACTTATGGACAAAGCATCACCCGCAACGAACCCCTGCGCAGGATGCCGCCTTTCACGGCGAGGCTGGGTGCGGAATACGGGAAGGACAGGGTGTTTGGCGGATTGATCTTTGATCATGCCAGTGTTCAGCGGAGGTTGGAAGCAGGAGATAAGGCCGATAACCGCATCCCAAAAGGTGGCACACCCGGCTTCAACATTCTGAATGCATACGGAACGTTAGCATTGAACAGGCTGACATTGCGGGCTTATCTGAACAATCTCTTCAATACGGATTACCGGACTCACGGCTCCGGCATCAACGGGATGGGACGCTCGGTCAGTCTGACGGTCTTGGTAGACATCCGCTGATGGCCTATCTTTCAGGATAACCTGAACGATTGCAGCATCCTACATCTACCCAGACCCGCAGATCAGCGCTCACTGAGTGGCTGGGCACACGTCCGGTGGCCAATGCGCTGTTCACTTCTCTGGTCGCTTTCCTGACCTACGCCTGTGTGTTCTCCTACCGGAAAACCTTCACGGTAGCTACTTTTGACGGAATCCGTATCGGCGTGTTCTCCTATCAGACACTACTGATCATCAGTCAGGTGGTGGGATACATGATCAGTAAATTCTATGGCATCGTCTTCATCTCTGCGCTACGCAGAACCGGTCGATGGATGACCGTGGCATTGATGATCGGCATCTCCTGGGCCTGCCTGCTGTTGTTTGCCGTTACGCCTGATGTGTTCGGACTTGTCTGGTTCTTCATCAACGGCTTTATGCTTGGTTTTTTATGGGGGGTCGTGTTCAGCTATGTCGAGGGTCGACGATCCACCGATCTGTCTGGCTCCGTAATGGCCGTCAGTTTTATCTTCGCCGGTGGCTTCAGTCGATCTGTCGGTAAGTGGTTGATGATCGAGCATGGAGTCTCTGAGAAATGGATGCCCTTCATGACCGGGGCGGTCTTTGCCCTGCCACTGGCCATCTTTTTGTTTCTGATGGAGCAGATCCCCCCGCCGGATGCGGCTGATGAACAGTCGCGGGCCCGGCGGGTTCCGATGCAGCCGGCGGATCGGAAGGCCTTCATGAAAACCCTTGGCACGGGGATCATGCTGGTGACCTTCACTTATATTTTTCTGACGATCCTGCGTGATATCCGGGATAATTACATGGCCAACATGTGGCGAGAACTGGGTTATGGAGATAATTATGCCATCTTCACCCGCACCGAAACGATCACTTCGGTCGTTGTGCTGGGGATGATGGGTACATTGGTATTTGTGAAGCGCAACATGTTGGCATTCCGGTTGGTACATGGGGCCATCATTGCGGGTTTCCTGACAGGTGGGGTGGCTTCTGCGCTCTTTCTCAGCGGCAGACTGTCCGGTGCTGCCTGGATGCAGTTGACCGGGCTTGGGCTTTATATGGCTTACATTCCTTTCAACAGCATTTTTTTCGAGCGCCTGATCGCCAGTTTCCGGATGGCAGCCAATGTGGGTTTTCTGATGTATATCACCGATGCCTTTGGCTATCTGGGCAGTGTGAGCCTGATGATCGTGAAGGAGACCATGCGGTTCAACATCACCTGGTCCGAATACTATGCGTGGGGTGTGCTATCCTTCTCGCTGATCGGCTTTGCTGCGATGGCTCTGTCGCTGGGCTGGTTCGGTCGGCGACACCGGACAATGTTTCCTGCAGGCTGATATGATTACGAAGGGCGGCCGCTGATGGTGAAGCCAAAAGTGGATCCGACTTCGGGGTTGCTGCGAACATGTATGCTGTGGTCGTGGGCTTCGATGATGTGCTTACAGATGGCCAGTCCCAGGCCTGTTCCACCGATGTTGCGACTCCTTCCGTAATCTGTCCGGTAGAAACGCTCAAAAACCCTGGACAGGTGTTCTTCAGCGATACCGATGCCATCGTCACTGATCTCCACCAGGATATTCCGTCCATCGGTATTATATACACTGGCCTCCACCACACCATCTTGTTTGCCGTATTTGATGGCATTATCGACCAGGTTCGTCAGCACCTGGCGGATTTTTTCCTTATCGGCGTAAACGCTCACCGGATCTTCACAACCTTTCTTCATCAGGAGTCGTGTGCCCTTGTCCTTGGCCTTGATGGCCAGGGTTTCGTAGACATCCCGGATCATGTCCTGGATCACAAATGTGGTCGAATTGAGGACCTGTTCGCCGCTTTCGAGCCGTGAGATCTCATCGAGGTCGCCGATCAGGTTGACCAGCCGGTCGATATTCCGGGCCGTACTCTCCAGGAATTTCCGGTTGACCGACGGATTTTCGAGTGCACCATGTAGCAGGGTATCCACATATCCCTGGATGGCGAAGACGGGTGTTTTGAATTCGTGGGAGAGGTTCTGCAGGAATTCTTTTCTGTAGGCCTCGTTCTGGCGAAGGATCTCCACTTCTTCGCGTCGCTGTTTCGCCCATTTCTCAACATCCTCGCTGACTTCTTCCATGCTTTTCTGCGGTAGGATGTGCTTGTAATAGAACTCTTCGCGTTTGGTGGCCTTGGTCTGGTGGATGAACTTATAGATGAGTTTGATCTTCCTGAAGATGAATCGCTGGATGAACAGCAGTGTCAGGGTGTAGGTGATGATGAACAGACCAGCGAAAATGATGGCGGAATCCAACGGCTCACGACTGAACAGCAGGTTAGCTGCAGAGGCCACCATGGCAATGGCGATGGCGTTGAAGACGGCGATCTGCCGCGGGGTCATGTTCTTCGTCGAGATCATGCAGTAGGGCTATACGGTGAGTGAGGAATTTACGAAAATATGATGATATTTTCAAATATTTCCGCATGGAAAGGGATCAGGATATCAGTGTTCGAATTTGTATCCGACCCCCTTGACGGTGGTGATGCAGTCGATGCCCAGTTTTTGGCGCACTTTGCGGATGTGTACGTCGATGGTGCGGTCGCCGACGATCACATCGGCGCCCCAGATCTGGCTGAGGATCTCATTGCGGAGGAAAACACGTCCCGGTCGGGAAGCGAGGAGATAGAGGAGTTCGAATTCCTTTTTGGCGAGGACGATCTGGCGCCCTTCGTAATCTACCACAAATCGGCTCGGGTCGATGGTCAGTCCCCCGGCCTGGAGCACGGGATTGTCTTCGGGCTTGTTGACCCGGCGGAACAGCGAATTCACCTTGGTGACGAGTACCCGAGGACTGACGGGCTTGCTGATGAAATCGTCTGCGCCGAACTCCAGTCCCTTGACGTGAGAAAGTTCATCGTTCAGGGCTGTCAGGAAGATGATGAGGGTATCATTGAAGGCCTCCTGGGCGCGCAGTAATCTGCATACTTCCATACCTGTGCGCCTCGGCATCATGACGTCCAGAATGATAAGGTCGGGCATTGATTCCCGAGCCCTGGTCAGGGCCTCTTCGCCATCTTTTGCATAGAGGACTTCGTAGCCTTCGGCGATCAGATTGTAGCCGATGATCTCCAGGATATCCGGTTCGTCGTCCGCAACCAGAATTTTCTTTCCTTTCGGATCCATGCACCCTTGGGTTTGAGCAAAAGTATGGATTCGGGCTGACCACCTGCTTTGTGGCGGATTATCAAATTGTTAATCGGGATGTAGGAGGTGCTTTGATGGTCTATTTTTAAAAGGTTTGCTGCGTCGCGGATAGACGCGATGAATCGCGTCTCTACCAAAGCAGGGTGCACGTTTGGATATGACCAACCCTAAATACCTCAAAAAGACGGGGTATCAATACCAATGGTAGAGACGCGATTCATCGCGTCTGGCCTTGGCGCTCTACCCTGCCATACGAAAGATCATCCGATGCGCATCGCCCCGATGATCGTGGTTTGCTGCGTCGCGGATAGACGCGATAAATCGCGTATCTGCCAAAGCAGGGTGCACGTCTGGATATGACCAACCCCAAATACCTCAAAAAGACGGGGTATCAATATCAAGGGCTGTGTAACCCTCCAAGGGTTGGGGTAACCGCCATCAACGTGCTACTTCCGCATCGATCATGTATTTTTGTCAGGAGATTTCACCTCCATGAAGGGCATTTTTTACACATTACTGCTCATTGGCATGTTCCTGCAGCCAGCCCTGGCATCGGATACCACCCTGCTCAGCGTGGATATCCGCAGGGCGAAGTTGCATGAGGATATTGATCTCCGACAGATCGAGTTGTTTTCGCTGGACGGCCAAAAGGATGGACAGATCAAATTGACGGCTGATGCTGAATTGAACAGTCTGCTCACTGATATCTTCAGCCGGAGGGTAGATGTGTTGCAGGACAGCCTCGAGCGCAGCGCGTCGATCGACCACCGCCTGAAGGTGAAATACCTGGCCGGAACGGAACTGATGCTAAAGGGACTTTCCGCCGCCCTGAAAGCCCGGAGGCTGGAGCCGGCGCAGACACCCTTGCTGATGCGCGCCTATGAAGAGATGGTGGCGGCAGATCTTACCGGGGGCTCTATCGAACCCATCGTTGCCCGGTATCCGTATTTCGTCGGTAAGATGCTGGCGGAAGAGCCTAATACCGTTTTTTACGACAACCGGGGCTTTACCGCCTCCGCACTCATCATATTCCGGAAGTTCTGTGCCGCTTACCCTGCGCAGGTACTCCCTTTGATGGAAAAGTACCACGACGTTCCTTTTGCCGACAGCCTCATTGCAGTACTCGCCCGTCAGTTTCCGAATGCTTTCTACGACTACGCTGCCGCGGAGCAGACCCGCCTGGGTCAGCTGATCCGCAGAAGTGCAGACCCACTGGTGCGCGCCATCACTACCTTGTCGGAACGCAACAGTGGCAGATTGCTCTTTCCTTTCCTGGACGAGATCGTGTCTGGCCGGATCGGCATCGGCGATATCGAACAGGCCATGGCCGACAGCATCCGGTACTTCAGACTGATGGTCAACACCCAGACGGCCTACATGGATCGGATGCGGATGCGCGACACACCCATCGCTGCACTTGAGCTGCCGCGCATGATGAAAAAGAAGGCTGATGAGGTCTTCATCAACCAGATCAACGCGCTCCACGATGATCCTGACGCTGTCAGGTTCAGGATCCTCGAACCCCTCACATCTCAGGAGTTGTACTATCTGATCGTACTGGGGGAGGACATCATCTACACTTCCAGTTATAAAGGTGTCTACAACCGCATGATGGAGCGGATGAACATTCCGGCGGGCGACAGCCTGCTCATGTCCGTTCGCTTCGACCGCTTCAAGAAATTCATCAAAATGGCAGCGGGCTATAACCGGCTTGACCATTTCCTGTCGACCATGCCCGACAGCAATGCCCAGCGGTTGATGATCGCATTTGCCCGGGGGCTTGATAAATCCGGGGGACTGGAAGAGGCCGTTGATGTTGCGGATTCGTACGGAAGCATCACCACTCCGTCGGTCCGGACGCTGATCGACCGGGAGATCGCCGCCAGTCGCGATCGGGCGGAACGGATGGCGGACCGGAGGAGCTTCGTCATTTATGATATTCTGCAGACCATCTTCAGGTCGTCCACTGACAGTACCATCGACGTGTCGAAGCGATTGGGTATCCCGCCCGTTTATCAGGTACAACATGCCTCCCTGCTGGATACCGGCGGACGGGCTGTGCAGCTGGTCTTTTTCTACGGCGACAAGGATGGGAAGGAGTCTTTCGTCAATTTCATGGGACTGTTCAACGGGAAACCGGACTGGGCGGTCACCCGCACCCGGGAATGGGTGGAGATCCGCTCGGTGAAGGGGGTCAAGGTCCATATTTTTGCCAACCTGCCCCTGGACAATTCAAAAGGTGATGATCCCGATGCTGCCGCCCAGCAACACCTGATCGAGCATCTTGACAGCCGGGGACTGGCTCCATCCGTAGTCATACACCGCGGGCACAGCTATCACCTCAAATATACCCTGGAACAACTGCCCGCATCTGCGCGGATCGTGATCCTCGGCTCCTGCGGAGGCTTCCACAACCTGGACGACGTGCTGGGTCGCTGTCCGGAGGCGCATATCATATCCTCAAAGGAGGTGGGTACCCGCGCGGTCAACGAGCCGATCCTGCGGGCCATCAACGAAGATCTGCGCAATGGGCGCGACATCAAATGGTCGGATATGTGGTCCTCGCTGTCTGCGCAGTTCGTCACGCCCGACGCCCGGGAGCGCTTCGACAATTACATCCCACCGCATATGAACCTGGGGGCCCTGTTTATCAAGGCTTACCAGCGGGCCATGGAGCCAGGCGGACGCTGAAGCTCGTCAGATCTGGGTGAGACAGATGTCTGCCCTTTCTGCATGGCTTTGGGTCTACAGTATGTTGCAGATTTTATTTAGACACGTAAGGTTGTTGTTGACAAAGATGTTCAGGCCGTCGATCAGATGCTGAAACATCTGTCTCGGATACCCGCCCTCAGCCGGCAAGTGGGTTCGGGTATCAGGTCAGCAACGCTGCTTCGAGGGTGCCTCTTATGGGCATGGCTGTTATATCCTTCGAGTACTTCTTTCGTCATCGAGTTCGCGACCACCGCGTTGAATGCGAATATTCAATGCCTGCGGGTCTTTTCCCATACCGGTTGATTGACCAGGCATCTTTCATATATGTCGAGTATGGCTGCCTTTTGCGTTAACATCAAAAGGGATGTGGATAGATGGACCCCAGGCAACTGGCAGATGTTGGTAATTCATCAGCTAATGGAAACAAAACGAGATCGCTATGAACGGAGTCGGGCCGCTTCTGATTGCGTATTTTTGCCACCGGCACCGGCGGATTCGATCCTAAGCTCGCCGGTGATCTAAATCTTTTCGACCCCATGGCATCCCAACCCGTCCAGGCTGCTGCCTTTGACCTCGATACTTTTCGCAGGCTCCTGCAATATGCCCGGCCTTATCGTTTACGGCTGTTGCTATCGATCCTGTTGGCTTTGGTATTGGCGGCCTTTGCGCCGGTCAGACCCATGCTTATTGACCACACGCTGCGCGATATCCTCGGTGGCGACCTGGAAAAAGGGTTCGCCATTCGTTTGCTGGTCAATATTACACTCATCCAGGTACTGTTACTGATCCTGGAATCCGCCATGCGCTTTCTTTTCACTTATCTCACGACCTGGCTTGGCCAGACCGTTGTGCGCGACCTGCGTAGGGATGTCTTCGACCGGATCCTTTCGCTGAATTTGCGACAGTTCGATCGTACGCCGATCGGTACGCTGACAACGCGTACGGTCAACGACATCGAGTCGGTGAATGATGTGTTTTCAGACGGACTGGTGCCGGTACTGGCGGACCTGCTCTCGATCATCGCGATCCTGGCCGCCATGTTGTATACGAACTGGTCGCTTACCCTGATTTGCCTGATCCCTTTTCCGTTGATGATACTGGGCACCTGGCTGTTCAAGGAAAGTGTGAAAAAGTCCTTCGTGACGGTGCGGAACGCCATCGCATCGCTCAATGCCTTTGTGCAGGAGCACATCACGGGCATCACACTCATCCAGTCCTTTACCGCCGAAGCCAGGGAGGCGCGCTCTTTTGACACCATCAACCGGCAGCACCGCGATGCCAACATCCGCGCCATCTTCGCCTATTCCGTCTTTTTCCCGTTTGTGGAGATCATCCTGGCTTTTTCCATGGGATTGCTTGTCTGGTTCGCCGCACGGCAATCGATGCAGGGAGATGCCATGGCATCTGCTGCCGTCACCGGACAGGTGGTATCCTTTATATTGTTGCTCAATCTGCTGTTTCGTCCACTGCGCGTGATCGCAGATAAGCTGAATGTGCTGCAGATGGGCATGGTGGCCGGGGGGCGCGTTTTCACCGTCCTGGACAACGATGACAGGACGGAGGACAAAGGCGTCGTTGGGATCGGGAAGGCGCGCGGCGAAGTGCGTTTTGAAGGGATAAACTTCTCCTACCTGCCCGGCCA
Organism: Chitinophagaceae bacterium; assembly: GCA_021299955.1. GTDB lineage: Bacteria > Bacteroidota > Bacteroidia > Chitinophagales > Chitinophagaceae > Pollutibacter. The sequence continues at coordinate 10,648 of JAJTFQ010000034.1, read as the reverse complement.
GCCGGTGTTGTCTGACATCAGTTTCCGTGTGGCGCCCGGCGAAACCCTCGCCATCGTGGGGGATACGGGTAGTGGTAAATCGACCATCATCAGCTTACTGAACCGGCTGTACGACTGCTCCGGCGGTGTGATCCGTCTGGACGGGACGGATATCAGGGATTTTCGGCTTTCCGACCTGCGCCGGCAGATGGGGGTGGTCTTGCAGGATGTATTTCTTTTTTCAGGTTCGATCCGCGACAACCTCACGCTGCGTGATCCCGGGATTCCTGAGGAGCGGGTGCGTGATGCTGCCCGCCTGATCGGGATGGACGATTTCATCATGTCGTTGCCTGGTGGTTATGATTTCGTGGTGGGGGAGCGCGGCGGTTCACTCTCTCTCGGTCAGCGGCAACTGCTGTCTTTCATTCGGGCGCTGCTATATAACCCGTCCATTCTGATCCTGGACGAGGCCACCTCCTCCGTGGATACGGATTCGGAGCGGCTCATTCAGCACGCCATCGATACGATGATCCGCGGGCGCACCTCTATTGTCATCGCCCACAGGCTCTCGACCATCCGTAAGGCGCATCGTATCATCCTGCTGGAGCAGGGAAGGATCCGGGAGTCAGGCACCCATGAGGAGTTACTGGCCCTGGACGGTGCTTATGCAAAACTGCACCGGTTCCAGTTTGCCGGGGAATGATGACCCGGCACGCCGCCTGTCGGTGGCCGGGGTTGAAAAACGGTGGGGATCGCGTAAACTCCGATATTTCATTGGTTTTTACCCCTTCGACTGGGATTTTCGTGTCAGCCTTCATATCTTTGCGCCAAATTTGGGGACCACCATGACAGTCAATCCGTCGAAATACTTGCTGGCAGCGGTTTTCGCCTTACATATATTCCTTTTTTCTAATGCGGCCAATGCACAACATGAATCCGGTCACCAGGCGGGCGAAACGCATGTCGCCCCAGCCACCGGAGGTCATGAGGAAAAGAAGGAGGGTTTTGATGCGAATGAAGTGATCTTCAGTCACATCATGGATGCCCATGAGTACCATTTTCTGGACATTACCGATGAGCATGGCGAGAAGCATCCGATCGGTATTCCTCTGCCGGTGATATTGTATCAGGAAGGCAAGGGATGGTCTGTTTTCATGTCTTCCAAATTCCATCATGGTCATACGGTGCACGAAGGCTATCGTATGCTCGACCGTCATTTCATGCATGAGCACGGACTGGATACGCTGAAAACGGCCGGTGGCACACCGGTTTTCAAGGCGGGTCAGATCTATTCGGTGGATGAGGCAGGCATGCCGCTGGCGGATGTTCAGGTATATGATGTATCTCTGACCCGGAACGTTACCCAAATGATCCTGGCGCTGATCCTGCTGACCTGGATCCTGGTTTCGATGGCCGGTAAGTATCGCCAGCAGGGTAAGAAGGCACCGAGCGGTCTGCAGAACGCCATTGAGCCGGTCATTACCTTCGTGCGCGACGAAGTGGCGAAGCCTAACCTGGGACATAAATACGAGAAGTTCCTGCCTTATCTGCTGACAGTATTCTTCTTTATACTGATCAATAATATATTCGGACTGATCCCGGGATCTGCCAACGTAACGGGCAACATTGCCTTCACGATGGTATTTGCCGTGATCTCGTTCATCGTGATCATCTTCAGCGCCAATAAGCATTTCTGGGCGCACATCTTCAACCCGCCCGTGCCCGGCTTTGTGAAGGGCATCCTGGTGCCGGTGGAGATCCTTGGGGTGTTCACGAAGCCCTTCGCCCTGATGATCCGTCTGTTTGCGAACATGATGGCGGGGCACATCATCATCATTTGTCTGATTTCCCTGATATTCATATTCGGCAGTCTGAGCAAGGGTATTGGCTGGGGTTTCTCTCCCGTGTCGATCGCTTTCGCCAGCTTCATCTATGTGATCGAGATCATGGTAGCTTTCATCCAGGCGTTCATCTTCACCAACTTAACGGCGGTGTTCATCGGGCAATCCCTGGAAGGAGATCATCATGAGGAGGGGCATCATTAATTCTTTTTTCACCACACACAAACAAACAAGTATGGAATTACTGTATGTTCTGTTGAGCACAACGGCATGGGCCAATGCCGGTGGAGCCTTCGGTGCGGGTCTTGCTGCTATCGGTGCCGGTATCGGTATCGGTCAGATCGGCAAGGGTGCCGTTGAAGCCATCGCACGCCAGCCGGAAGCTGTGAACGACATCCGTGCGAGCATGATCCTGACGGCTGCCTTCGTTGAAGGTGTTGCCCTCTTCGCGGTCATCGCCGGCATCCTCGCGATGTTCGTCTAAGCGAAAAGAACTGAACTGCACCCGGAGCACAGGGCCGAGGGTGCAGTCATTCCTTTGATTCAAAACACACACAATATATGGATCTGTTAACGCCGTCATTTGGTCTGATCATCTGGACCCTGCTGGCCTTTGTGATCGTTCTGCTCGTCCTCCGCAAGTTCGCCTGGGGGCCCATCCTCTCTGCGCTGAATGAGCGTGAGAAGACCATCGCCGACTCCCTGGCTACGGCTGAGCGCGTACAGGCAGATATGGCCCGCATGCAGCAGGAAAATCAGGACCTGATGGCCAAGGCCCGCGAAGAGCGCGCCGCGATGATCAAAGAAGCTAAGGAGACCCGCGATAAGATGATCAATGAAGCCAAGGAGCTGGCCAAGCAGGAAGCGTCCAAGATCCTGGCTGATGCCAGTGCCGCCCTGGAAAACCAGAAGATGGCCGCGCTTACCGATGTGAAGAACCAGATCGGTAACATGGTCATCGAGATATCGGAAAAGGTCATCCGCCGCTCTTTGGAGAACCGCCAGGATCAGGAGACCTATATCCGGCAGCTCGCGGATGATGTCCGTCTGCTGGCCAAATGACATAGAAACGACACACCTCATTCATGCGACAATACAAGGTAGCCAACCGATACGCGAAAGCGCTCTTCACGCTGGCCGTGGAGCAGGGAAACCTGGACGCGGTGCACCAGGACATGGAGCTCATACGCGGCCTGAATCATCCGGAATTCAGCCGTATGCTCGCTTCTCCTGTGATCAACAGCGACGCCAAGTCGAAGACCTTCGATGCGGTGTTTGGCGGAAAGATCACACCGCTTTGCCAGTCCTTTTTCAACCTCGTCTTTCGCAAGGGTCGTGCGCTGTCCCTCAAAGAGATCGGAGAATCCTTTGAAGACATGTACCTCGACCACCAGGGATTTGTCAAGGCGGAACTCACCACGGCTACGCCGGTATCAGACGAATTGAAAAAGGAAATCGTGGCGAAGCTGGAGGCCTTACCCCAGATGACCGGCAAGCGTGTATTACTCTCTGAGCGCATCGACCCGGCCATCATCGGAGGTTATGTCCTGCAGGTGGGTGACCAGTCGCTCGATGCCAGCATCCGCCGCGACCTGCAGGTCATCAAGACCCAGTTCGTTGAAAACATGTACGTCCAAAAGATCAGGTGATCTCACACAATACAAGCACATCTAAAAAACGTCTCATATGATAGACATTAAGCCGGATGAGATATCAGCGATACTGCGTCAGCAGTTGAACAATTTCAATACCTCCGCCGAACTGGAGGAAGTTGGTTCCGTGCTCCAGGTTGGGGACGGCATCGCCCGCATCTATGGGCTCAATAACGTTAAGTCCGGTGAGCTCGTCGAATTCGAGAACGGCGTGAACGCCATCGCGCTGAACCTCGAAGAGGATAACGTTGGTGTGGTTCTCATGGGTGAGAGTGGTAACATCAAGGAAGGCTCCAAGGTGAAGCGCACCGGAAGGATCGCCTCTATCAAAGCGGGCGAAGGACTGGTAGGTCGCGTCATCAACACCCTCGGCCAGCCGATCGACGGCAAAGGCCCCATCTCCGGAGAGCTGTATGAGATGCCCCTCGAGCGCAAGGCGCCGGGTGTTATCTTCCGAGAGCCGGTAAAGGAGCCGCTGCAGACGGGTCTGAAGGCCGTTGACGCCATGATCCCCATCGGTCGCGGTCAGCGTGAGCTGATCATCGGAGACCGTCAGACGGGCAAGACGGCGATCGCGATCGATACGATCATCAACCAGAAGGAATTCTATCAGGCCGGCCAGCCGGTCTATTGCATCTATGTTGCCATCGGTCAGAAGGCGTCCACCATCGCCAACGTGATGAAGACGTTGACCGACTATGGAGCAATGGATTACACCGTGATCGTAGCGGCCTCCGCTTCCGAGCCGGCTCCGCTGCAGTTCTACGCTCCATTCGCCGGTGCGGCCATCGGCGAATTTTTCCGCGATACCGGACGTCCGGCCCTCATCATTTATGATGACCTGTCAAAGCAGGCGGTGGCTTATCGTGAGGTATCCCTGCTGCTGCGTCGTCCGCCGGGCCGCGAAGCATATCCCGGTGATGTATTCTATCTCCACAGCCGTCTGCTGGAGCGTGCCGCCAAAGTCATCAGCAAAGATGAAGTGGCCCGCAATATGAACGACCTGCCCGATTCCATCCGTCACCTCGTCAAGGGTGGAGGTTCACTGACGGCACTGCCGATCATCGAAACCCAGGCTGGTGACGTATCTGCGTACATCCCGACCAACGTGATCTCGATCACCGATGGTCAGATCTTCCTCGAATCCAACCTCTTCAACGCCGGTATTCGTCCCGCCATCAACGTGGGTATATCCGTTAGCCGCGTAGGTGGTAACGCCCAGATCAAGTCGATGAAGAAGGTATCCGGTACCCTGAAGCTCGACCAGGCGCTGTATCGTGAGATGGAAGCGTTCTCCAAGTTCGGTGGTGACCTTGATGCCGCCACCAAATCCATCCTCGACAAAGGCGCCCGAAATGTGGAGATCCTGAAGCAAAACCAATATGCTCCTTTCTCTGTAGAAAAGCAGGTAGCCATCATCTACCTCGGTACACAGGGACTGCTCAGTGCGGTACCGGTTCGCAAGGTGAAGGAGTTCGAAGAGCATTTCCTGACGGAGATGGAGAACAAACTCCCTGAAGTACTGGCCGAGTTCAAGAAGGGTAACCTTCCGGAAGACGGAATGAAGAAAATGGTTGAACTCGCCAAAGGATTAATGGGCGTTTATAAGGCCTGATCGATCATTGGCAATTGAATATTCCAGCCGCCCGTCATCTGACGGGCGGTTTTTTATTTCTGAATAAAAGTGGTGTTAAGATAGTCTGGGCTAGGTGGGCCATTTATCCTGGAAGCATATCCGCAGATTCTGAAGTTGACCGAATGAATTCTGCAGGTGTCATGCCCATTACTTCCCGGAAACTGCTGAAGAAACTGGATTTCGAAGCAAATCCGCTTTCCTTTCCGATGCCTTCCATGGACAGGTTATGATGTGCGGTGAGTAAAGATTTTGCATGTTCCACACGCAAACGTTTGCGCATCTCTGTAAATTTTTCGAGCATAACGCGGGAGAAACAATAGTCGATATGATGCCTGGGCACTTCAAATTGAATGCTGAGATCGGTCACACTGAACCCGGGTTGAAGGTAGGGGCGATCCGCATGTATGTATTCCAGGATCCGGTTTGCGAGTTCCTGAAATGGATCATTTTCAGTCGGATGATGTTTTTGCGGGATATCCACATCCTCTACCTCATGCTTTGAATCTTCGGGGTTGATGATCTTGTGGAGGGATGTCTTGATGACTGTCGACGGATTGTTGGTTATCGCAGTTTTTGCCCTGGGTAGTCCGTACAGAATTTCGGGAAAGAATAGCAGGCTGAGGGAAAGGGGGCCGTAGAATACAAGCAACAGTACATAGGCATTTGAAGCCTGGAAACTTGCGGCGGACAGGTGCTTGTTTTTCATATCCAGAACAACCAATACATAAAAGACGGATACGATGGTCAGGGTGGCTATGAAGAAAGAGAGCCACCTCAGGGTGAGCTTTGTTTGTCTCAATGGAACTTCAGGGTGTTCCGGGATCCTTCGGAAATATCTGTATAGACGCCATCCACAGGCCAATAAATAGCCAAGGCTCAGCAGTCCCCTCAAGATATTCAGCGGAAAATGTCCGATCAGCAGATAATGTGAGGGTTCCCGTACCGCATTAAGATCCCGATGGATCTGTTCCGCGTATGCCAGTTTATCATCGAATGGAAGTTCGAAATAGGGAATATGATTGGCCCACATCAGCCAGAACGGGATCGTATGGACAAGGTCCATCCAATACAATCTGTTCTGATCGGCCAGGGTGTTACGGATGTACAAGTAGAAGAACGGACCGATCAGCGTCACCCATGGTGAGCTGTACAGGTAGAAGATCGCAGTCAGATGCTTAGATATTCCGGAAATGGCGAGGTAGTGGTTGATATCAAAAAGCGACATCATAAGCAGTCCCCCGGCAAGCAACAGGTTCCCTGAATTCCTCCGGTGCTGATAAACCAGAAGGATCAGGATGATGATCCATTTGGCAAGGGCTAGCAGTAGTAATGACATGGTTATATCGTGATGACTCTGGAGATCCCTTTGGGCGGATCAGGATGGTCACGGGATGATCAAGTTTTGATTGGATAGACGACGTTAAGGTCAGCTACGGCGCATATTTGAGGTATGAAATTAGTAAATCTGTACAGTTTTGTTATTCGTATAGATAATAATTGGTACTGAAATGCTAAAGCGAAACCGCTGGAACCGGTGCTGCAGGTTGGGCAGGTTGGAGAAACGATATTTTCGCGCAAAGAAGTTAACATATTGCCGCAATTCAACCCCCTTTACATGCCTGTACACATTATTCGAGTTTGCTTCAGTGCACTGGTATTACTATCCCTCACTTCTATGGCTAAGGACAACCTCGAACGCAGATTGTTTACGTTCGAAGAAAAAGTGAATGGAAGTAAATTTTTTGGTGAGGCGGATCATGCCCATGCCGAAACCATTGGTTTTGCAGCTCAGGTAGTTGGCACGCCGGCCACCTATAAGTTTTACCGGAACAATGCGGTGACAATGAATGTGGCGTCGAAGGGAGCGGGGATCAATCTTCAGACCGAATGTTTTGTCATGCCGGGGAGCAGTCCGGCAAATCCTGCCCATGTAGCTGGTATTCGGTCCTTTTACCAAATTGATTACAGCTACGCCAGGAATCCGGCTTCAACAGCCACCATAGAAATTTCTTTTCAGACCGGATTACCTGTGAACGGATATCTGCTGTTCCTGGATTTTGATGCTAATGAGGAGATCAGCATCAAAGCCTATAATTCAGCTGATGCATTGATTCCTTATGCTGACATGACATTCACCCGTCATAATGGTCAGTCTTCGATCGGAAGTACCATCATGACAACCATCTTTACCGATCTTGGCACCTCCTATACGGGCAAGGTGGAGGAAGAGGGGGGGACCTCGCAAAATGATGCAGTCGTTTCGTTACAATCAACGCAGGTCATTAAACGATTGGTCTATGAAATTCAGATGAACCCTACAGTAAGCACTACGATCGGCAATACGATGGGTTTCAATTTCGTGGTGCCGACCACGGCTTCAAGGATCTATGTCAACCATGCTGCCGGCGGTGCCAATAATGGTGCATCATGGACGGATGCCTACACTTCTTTGGAAACAGGTATTGACAATGCTTTTCCCGGAGATGAACTTTGGGTCGCCAGGGGGACTTATACCCCCAGTTCTTCCAATGAGCTGGTCAATAACACCTCCCGATACAGGCATTTTCGTCTGCCCAATAGTGTATCGGTATATGGCGGTTTTGTATCCGGACAGACGGACACTGCCCAGCGTTCAAATTATGGGATCGGGGGGACCAATGAAACCATTCTGACCGGAGATTTGAATGGCGATGATAATTATACCGTCACTCCCTGGACGGGCGTAAGCGAAAATAGCTATCATGTCATATACCATCCGGCAGGTACCTGTATGGGTTTGACATCCAGGCTCAATGGTTGTACCATCAAAGGTGGGTATGCGAACAGCACAGGCACCGATGCAGATGGCGGAGGTATGTATCTGACGGGTTTTACTTCGATCCGCTTCAATCGGGTGAACCTGATCAACAATTACTCGGCAGATGACGGGGCCGCACTGTATTTGGTCAATGGGGGGAACGATGACAGCTGCAGGGTCTATTTTACCGATCTGAGTGTGAAGTCCAATATTGCCGTCGGAGATGCAGCGATGTATCTCACAGATGATTCAGAAACAGTTCTTTCATATGTCACGTTGCAGGACAATCGGGCTGGAGCAAATGGTGGAGCGTTGCATTTTAAAACAAATGCATATGGTTATCTGAGTTATGTGAATATATTAAACAATGCAGCAACCGGGACTACATCTGAAGGCGGTGGTATTTATGCAGCTGGAGTTTCAACCAGGGCGGCGGCGACTTCAAACGAAACGGGTGGCGGCGGCATAGCTATTTATAATGCAACCGCTTCTATTGACAATGGAACCATCAGCAATAATACCGCAACAATTGATGGCGGAGGCATGTTGGTGAGCACCGGTGCCACTGTTACCATTACCAATACCACCATTTCAAACAATACGGCAGATGATGGGGGAGGGATTTATTTGGATAACGCAGGCACGACCATCAATGCAACAGGACTCACGGTATCCAACAATACGAGTACAGATGATGCGGGAGGGATATTCCTGTCGGATGGTTGTTCAATGACGGCTACAAAATTCACTGTTTCTGGCAATACAGCTACAGGATCAAGCGCACTGGGCGGCGGACTTTATCTTTCGGGTGCATCCACACTAACGGTGTCAAACCTTCTCCTTTCAGGCAATACAGCAGGAGATGATGGAGGTGGCTTGCAAAATGTCGGATCTACCGTAACCATCAACAATGGAACGATCGTGTATAATCGCTGCAAGGATGATGGCGGGGGTGTCAAGTCATTAACCTCAGGCACTACCACTTTAAACAATTGCATCATCTGGGGAAATTCAGTGGGGTTCCCCACCCCTTCTGCAAATCCCGAAGGAAAGCAGCTTGACATTCCTACAGGCACGACGATTGTCTTAAATAATTCGTGCATTACAACAACCATAAAAGCTACAGGAGTTAATGACTCGGAAGTTTCCGGTGCTGGAACCCTCACCCTAGGCACCGGCAACATCACCACCGACCCGCAGTTCCGAAACAATGTCACCGGAGATTACCGCCTGACCTCCGGATCACCGGCGGCTGATGCAGGGAACGATACGTACAACAGCCAGACCACGGATATCAGAGGCGTGGGTTTCGCCCGCAAACTGCTCAAGACCAACGCTGCCACCACGGGCACGATCGATATCGGGGCGTATGAGTACAACTCGACGTCCGATGTAAATAAATCATGGACAGGTGCGGTGAGTAATTTGTGGAACGTCGCCGGTAACTGGAGCGACAATGCCGTACCGCATGCCAATGACATCATCGAGCTCAACTCAGGTACGGCTCAACTGAATACTGATTTCACGACGGATCGAAACGTGACCGTCGGAGGTACTGCCACCCTGACCCTCCTGCCCACCTCATCGATCAGTGTGAGCGCTGCCGGTACGCTGAACATGGGCGGAAGGCCGGTCACCCTGAAGAGTGATGCTTCCGGCACCGCGCGTATTGGTCAGATCCTCGGGACACTCAGTGGCGCCACGAATGTCACGGTCGAAAGATACATGCCGGCCGGTCGCAAATGGCGCTTCTTCTGTGCCCCGCTCACCGGATCCACCAATAACAGCGTCTTTGCCAACTGGCAGAACAACGATGTGCCCAATGGCAATACCGGCGTAGAGATCTGGGGGCCTCCTCCGGGTGGCACTTCTGATCCGTCGAATACCAACAACGGATTGGCCGTCGGCCCCAACCCATCCATGCGATATTATGATGCCGGCTGGCAGGCTGTTACCAATACGAACACTTCACTGCTGTTCAATGGCACGACAAACATCGGCTATGCGTTGTTCCAGACAGGCCCATACAATAATGGTAGCACTACCTATATTGGAGGCCCGGGTAACTTGCCCAATGGCATTGCCACCACGTTGTCTGCCACCGGCTCGCTGATCTCGGGGACACATACCAAATCGCTGACGGCTGCCTCGGCCGGACAGTATTTCCTGGTTGCGAATCCATACGCATCTCCGGTGAATCCTGCCTTATTTACCGATGCTGGTACCATCAATCGGACCAATCTGGATAACATCTTGTACATGTGGGATGCTAAGCCCGGAGGAACAAACGGTTTGGGCAGATATGTGTCTTACAACATAAGTACCGGTCAGTACTCCAGCATTGGTGCAGGTACTGGTTTCACTGCGCACACCACGCAGATCCAGAGCGGTCAGGCCTTTTTTGTCAGGGCTACCGCATCAGGTGCTGCGTCCCTGGTATTCCGTGAAACCAGTAAAGGCAGCCTGGTGACGACGGATATGATGGGGAACGCACAACTTCAGGCACCGCCTTCGCTTCGTTTCCAACTCTGGCAGGATACGATCAACTATGATGGTGCCGTAGCCTATTTCCATACCGGCGCTTCCAGGTCCATTGATAAACTGGAGGGTACCAAGATGTTGAACGGCTCGGATAATCTCGGATTGCGTCGTGATGGCAAGACCCTTGTTTTCGAACACCAGCCCGAACTAACGGCTACGGATACCCTGTTTTTACATCTTAGTCAGACGCGCCAGCTTCCTT
>JAJTFQ010000033.1 GCA_021299955.1 Chitinophagaceae bacterium | reverse complement strand
TGCTGTCGGTGGTGGACATCAAATCGGAGGAGACAGACCGGAAGATCAGTGCAGAGACACGCATCACAGACCGGATCAAATTCTACGGAAAGGGTAACAAACCCAAACACTCCGTGACCATCGACATGACCGTCACCCTGCCCGCTACCCAGCCGCTGACGGCGATCAATTCCTTTGGGCCGCTGCAACTCGGAGACCACGAAGGCCCGGTGGAACTGACCAGTAAGTTCGGCTCCATGAAGGCAGGAAAACTCTCACTGGTCACGAAGATCCTCGTCGAATTCGGAGAGTTGGACCTGTCATTCGTGAAGGGCGGTGATATCGAAGTGAAATTCTCGAAGGGTGAAATACGCCAGGCGGCGGGGGATATCGATCTTAAACTTTCTTTCTCCAAGGATGTGACGGTCGGCATGACCCCGGAACTGAAATCCTTTGACGTGAAAGCTTCTTACTCGGATGTATATCTGGAAATGCCGGCCGGATTTGATGCCGACTTCGACATCACGACTAAATTCGGAGACTTCAGAAACCGGACCAGGGCGGAGATCCGCGAACAGGCAGATGCCAATGGTGAGAAAAGCAGCATACCCTCTTCCATTCGTACGCATCGATTCACAGGCAAGTCCGGTAACGGAGGGATTCCGGTAAAGGCACGCACCGATTTCGGGGACATCATTCTCAAGGACAGAGTAGGCGGGGTGTCTTCCTGACCGATCGATCTACATGCATATAAATATAAAGGCGGATGTCAATGACATCCGCCTTTATATTTATATCACCAAAAGAACGACTTAACGGTATACCCGAACATAATCCACTTCAAACGTGGCGCTGGTGAACGCCGGATCCACCGGTCCGCCGAAACCGCCGCCCATGGCGAGGTTCAGCAGCATAAAGAAATCCTTGTTGTAAGGGATCGTCGAATTGTTCTGCACCTCGTGGAACAACTTGTCATCAACGTAGAACTTCAATGAGGTGGCAGACCAGTCGAAACGATAAATATGAAATTCGGTAGTGGCATTCTGGATCACGGTCGTAGCCATCACCGGATTGCCGCCGCTCCTGCCAGGGTAATGCAGGGCCGCCGTGATACGATTGAGGTCAGAACCACGATGTTCCATGATGTCAGCTTCTCCGCAGGCGGGCCATCCCACCGTGCCGATATCGTTGCCCATCATCCAGATGGCGGGCCAGGTGCCAACGCCGGCGGGCACTTTGGCGCGCACTTCGACCCTGCCGTACTTGAATTCATATTTACCTTTGGTCAGGAGCCGTGCAGAAGTATAGGCACTGCCCTGGAACGACTCTTTCACAGCCCGGATCTTCAGGGTGCCGTTAGAGATCACAGCATTCTCCGCACGATTCGTGTAGTACTGCAGTTCTGCGTTACCCCAGCCATTGCTGCCGGTACCGATGTCGTAAACCCATTTGGCGGGATCCGGCAACCCATCCTTATCGAATTCATCGGACCAGGCCAATACAAGGTTCTTCGGCCCAACGGTCACGTTGATATCCTTTGTGCCCGTCACCGATTTCCCGGCACTATTGCGGGCGGTGGCGCGTACGGTGTAGTTCAGGGTGCCGACCGTGGCATATTGATAGGATACCACGCCGGTCGGGATGTCCTTTACTACACCATCGCCAAATTCAATGGAATAGGTACTGGCGTTGCTCGCCGTGACGGTGAAGTCGACCTTTCCGCTACCATCCGTACTTACCACGGCATTGATCACCAGGTTAGATGGAGCGGCCGCTGCCGGGGCTTCAGTCCCCGGCTTGCTGCAGCCACTCGCAACCTTCACGGAGATCAGCGTCAGCAGCACGATCATCATGTTCTTCATATCGCTCATCATTTCACTTTGAATTTCTGGTACCAGGAATTTCCATCTGAACCAATGGTACGCAGATGCATCTTCGTGGCCGTGATGGAGAGGATCTCATAGATCTTGCTGCCCAGCCCGATGCAAACGATGCCCTTATCAGGTACCATGAACTGGATACGGGTGGAATTGGCAGGTGTACTTGCAGATACCGCATCCATGAAGCTGAGCTTTTTCACGCCCGCGGTGGCGATGGGATACTGGCCCTCCGGTCCCGCAAGTCCATAATACCCAACGGCGGCACCCAGCACAAAGGTCATGCCCTTATTGTCGACATTCATCGACACCTGGTTGGTGGCATCCCGGGAGAAAGTGATCTCATCGTCATAGAAGCCGTCTGCTGCACGGGAATTCGGAGAGGCCGAATACCAGATGGGCACGAATGCATCTGAAGGTCCCACGCCGAAGTGGCCGTCTACATTCTGGTCGATCACCCATACACGCGAGCCGGTACCGGTCAGATTCTGCAGGATGGCAGTGGGTATCTCGAAAGCGACGAACACTTTCACCTTCCTGCTCAGGTTGGTGACGGTTCCGCCAGTACCGATGGCACTGACGTTGATGGTGAATTCATTCACACCGGGCGTAGCATACTTGTAAGTGATGACACCGGATGGAACGAGTTGCGTGTTACCATCTCCAAAATCGATCTTGTAGGATAAGGCTCCCTGGGCTTTGGTTGTGATCTGCACCCTGCCTGTTCCGTTTCCGTCGGGATTGGCCGTATTGACGCCTTCCACGGTGGCCGTGAGCGTCAGGCCCGAAGGGGTAATGATGTCTCCGAAACTATACTCCGTCTTCTCGCAACCGCTGGCGACCAGCAGCAGCGCGAGTACGCAGGCCCGGATGGTATTTGCGATCTGTCTCATGTTATATTTATTTTCGGATCAGTTGAATCTGATGTCGTCGAAATGATAGGTGAAATTCGCACTGCCATCACCCACCGTACCAAGATCGAAGATCAGTACGACCTTGTGATAGCTGTTAGCCGTATTGATGGTGGAGAAGTCGAAGGTCAGATCTTCCCATGCGTTGGCCGTCGTGGTGGATACCTCCTTCTCAAAGGCGATGGCGCCGTTCGTGGCATTCTCCACCTTCAGGAGAACCTTCGTATTGACCCGTGGTGCACGCACTTTCATGCGCATGATCTTACTGCCCGAGAAGTTGATGGCGTTGGGCAGTTCAATGAAACTACCACCCCACATCATGCCTCCGGGGCCTTTGACCATCTTGCCCACCTTGTCGCTGGTATTGATGCCTGTCTTGAACGGATTGCTCACGACACTGGCATTTCCACCATCAAAGTTCAACCAATTGTAGGTCAGCGTGGAAGATTCGAAATCCATCGGTATACTCAGAACATCCGCGGGCTTTACTTCCTGGCGGATATCATCAAAGAAGAAAGTATAATTGGAGGACCCGTCACCTGCCGTACCGAGGTCGAAGATGAGGACCACCTTTTGATAACTATTCGCGGTATTGATGGCGGAGAAATCAAAGGTCAGATCTTCCCACTGGTTAGCAGTGGTCGTCACGGCCTCCCGCTCAAAGAAGATACCGCCATTGGTCTGGTTCTCGACCTTCAGCAAGAGCTTCGCCCCTGCGCGCGGCGAACGCACCTTTACCTTCATGAGTTTTTTGGTAGAGAAATCGATCGGCCTGATCAGGCTGATGAAACTGCCCGCCCATACTTCAGGCGCGCCCTTGACCATCCTGCCCACTTTCGCCGAGGTGTTGATCCCACCGGATGCCGGGTTATTGACGACCGACACATTCCCGCCGCCAAAGTTGACAAAATCATAGTTCAGACCGGATGATTCAAAGGTCAGCGGCAGCACCAGTTCATCGACCGTGTTCGTCTGACGAAGGTCGTCGAACAGGAAGGTAAAATTGGCGGTACCATTGCCCATGGTCCCGAGTTCGAAGATCAGCACAATATTATTATAACTATTGGACGCGTTGATCGTCCGGAAGTCGAACACCAGGTCTTCCCACTGATTGGCAAGGGTGGTGGACACCTCCTTCTCGAAGTTGATGCCGGGGTTACCGGAGTTCTCGACTTTCAGGAGCACCTTGGCGCCTGCACGCGGCGACCATACCTTCATCCGCATCACCTTGTTAACAGAGAAATCGATCGGGCTGCTCAGGGTAAGCAAACTGCCGCCCCAAACCTGTCCGGCACTCTTGACCATCCGGCCCACTTTGGCGGAGGTGTTGATGCCTGAACTCTGCGGATTGTTAATGACCGTGGTACCACCACCATCGAAATTGATCCAGTTATAGGTCTGTCCAACCGTTTCGAAATCGAGCGGCAGGATCAGCGGCAGGCTGATGGTGATCGTTTTGGTGACCGTGGTCGTGGCCGCACCACCACTGAATGCCGTTACCTTGATCACATAGGTACCGGGCTTTGCATACGTGTAGGAGATCGTCTCTCCTTCCAGGAAACTCTTCGGCACCTCGTTGGGGTCTTCACCCCACCAAACCCTGAACATCGTCTCGAACTGGGCCTTGGCGGTCACGTTGTATTTGAATGCACTCGAAGGATCCACGGTGGCGGTCACCTCCATATTTTCAGGCGCACGGAAGGAGACGGTCAGCTTTTGCACCGCCTCGGAGGTCTTTCCATTGACCTGAACGCCCACAATGCGCACATCATAGCTGCCTTCTGCATACTTGCGCCTCACAGAACCACCGGACTCCACTTTCGCAGGGGCGGCAGTGCCGTCGCCGAAATACACGTTGTAATAAGCGATGCCCTCGCCATTGGGATAGATCGTCACCATCCCGGAATTGTCCTGGGTGATGTCGAACATGGCCGACAGTTTCACAGGGGCGGCAGCGGTCTCTACGAAGGCCGTATCCTCATAGGCCACCTTCTTACAGCCGGCCGAGAACAGGGCCGCTGCCGCAAGGATGGTCAATATGTATTTATTTGTCATCTTTTATTTATTTGATGGTTCGCAATCAATAGCCGGGGTTCTGGGTGAGACCTGAGATGTCGATCTCTTGTTGCGGGATCGGGAACACCTCGTTGCGACCGACCTTGAAGCCGGTGATCTTCGCGGCAGCCTGACCCGTGCGTACCAGGTCGAAGAACCTGTCGCCTTCCATCGCAAGCTCCAGCCGGCGCTCATCCCAGATGGCCTGACGAAGCGCAGTACCCGTGACCGTTATGTTGTTCTGATTACCGCCGAAAGCACGTGCACGTACCCGGTTGATGTAGGTCTGTGCCTTGACATCGTTGGGCGTTGCTGAGCGGTTGAAGGCCTCGGCCGCCATCAGCAGTACATCGGCATACCGGATGGTCCGGTAGTTGTTCAGGTAGTTCAATTCGATCTGGCCTGAAGTCTCGCCCTTGCGCGGATGATACTTCTGATTGTACAAACCCGTATTCTTGTAGGGCGCCACCAGATAAGTAATATTCATCGCCGGATTGGCAGTCTTGTAGGCCTCTATATCCAGGATCGTGACATTCTTCCGGCGGTCACCGGCGGCGAAGGCTGCTGCCAGTTCCTTTGTCGGCAGGTTGATGCTCCAACCCTGCGCGTAGGGACTGCCACCGGCCAGGTTGCGCACCCCACACATTTGCACAGCCAGGTTGCCCTGACCGCGTCCGGGGTTCGACCAGTCATAGAACGGACTCGTGTTGGAATATTGGATCTCGAACACCGACTCCGGACCATTCTCTCCGGTCTGGAGAAATATGTCACCAAAATTGGGCACCAGCGAGAATGGACCGTTGACCACATTCTCCAGCATGGCTGCGGCTGCCTCGAACTTGTTCTGGTACAGCAGCACCTTGCCCATCAGAGCCTGGGCAGCGAACTTGGTGATCCGGCCTTTTTGACTATTGACCGTAGGCAGCGCCCGAATGGCTTCCGTCAGGTCCGTTTCGATCTGCTTGTACACATCGGCCTTGGGCGCCCGCTGGTACTGACGCGAATCGCTGGCCGACAAGCGCTTGTCGGTGAACAGGGGCACATCCCCGAACATGCGTACGAGCTCGAAGTAGTAGTAGGCCCGCAGGAAATAGACCTCTCCGTACAGGGCATCCTTACCTGCAAAATCCAGTTTTGCCTTGTTCTCGTGCAGATAGTTGGCCCGGTTGATGCCCTCATAGCATGATTTCCAGGCTTCGGTCATATAGAAATTATTGGCGTTGACCACATAGTCATCGATGTGCTGAAGACCAAGCACATCCGTGGCATTTTCGCCACCACTGACGGAGTTGTCAGAAGCCACATCCCCGATCACCGGGTTGGCGTAAAGCCACTGAAGCGGGCTGTAGGTACCGACGACCATCTTCTTATAGTCATCCGGCGTCTTGAGATAATCGTCCGCCGTGATCTGGAAATCCTCGCGCGGATCGTAATCGATGAACTTGCTGCATCCGGCCGTCAGGGTGATGATCCCCGCCGCCATGAGCATGTATGTCGCTTTCTTCATGATGATGCGTTGATGGTTAGAATTTGAGATCAAGTCCCACGGCGATCGAACGTGCCTGGGGATAGGCGCCACGATCGATGCCCGTATCAAAGATGCCACCCGAGATCTCCGGATCGAAACCGGTGTACTTCGTCAGCGTGAAGAGGTTACGGGCCTGCACATACATCCTCAGACCGCCGAGCTTTGCGCGCTCCAGGCGAGCAGAAGGGAATGTATAACCCAGTTGAAGGTTCTTCAGTTTGATGAAGGAGCCGTCTTCCACGTATCGGTCGGAGGCGCGGGTATTGTTATTGGCATCCACGAAAGAATAACGCGGCATGTTGGCGTCATTGGTAGAACCCTCACCCGTCCAGCGACCCAGCACACTGCGGAACTTGTTGGTCATCGCCAGGTTACGCTCATACGCACGATAAACATCATTACCGACGGAGGCATATACAAAACTGCTCAGGTCAAAACCACGATATTCCAGGCTGAGCGACCAACCCATCGTAAAGTCCGGGAACGGATCGCCGATCTGCGTCCGGTCATCTGAATTAATGACGCCGTCGCCGTTGATATCCACAAAACGGATATCACCGGGCTGAGCACCGGGCTGAGCCGCATGCTTCGCAATATCAGCCGTGTTCTGGAAAAGTCCGTCTGTTTTGAAACCAAAGAAGTAACCAGGGGCATATCCTTCCTCAAAGCGGGTGATCGACTGATAGGGGATACCATATCCACCACCAGTGATGAGTCCGTTGTTCGTCTCCGTTACTTTATTGACTGCCTTGGTATAGGTCAGGTTGGTACTGATCCGGAAATCTTTACCGAATTGATCAGTGTAACCAAGGTTCATATCAATCCCGGAAGTGCGGGTGGTGCCGATGTTGGCCATCGGAAGCGCTGCCGTTCCAAGATAGAGGGAGAGTGTCGGGGTGAACAGCAGGCCGCTAATATCCTTCTGGAAATAATCGCCGCTGAAGGAGATCTTGTTGCCGAACATGCGAAGATCGAGACCGGCGTTCAACTGTGCCTGCTTTTCCCAGCGCAGGTCGTCGTTGCGGAAAGATGCGATGGTGGCTCCGGTGGAAGCCGGTTCGTTACCGAAGGAATAACCCGTGTTCTGTCCGACGTTGTACGCGTAGAGCAGTGTCGAGATCCGCTGGTACTGTGGATTCACATTCTCGTTACCGGTGACACCATAACTTCCGCGCAGTTTGAGGAGGCTGATGGACTTGGAGCGGAAGAACTTCTCGTTCGACACCACCCAGCCCAGCGCACCTGAATAGAAATTGGCGAATTTATTGTTGGCGCCGAATGCAAAGGATCCATCACGACGAAGGGTGCCGGACACCAGGTAGCGACCATCATGGTCGAAATCAACCCGACCAAAATAAGAAAGGTTGCGGCGCTCATACTGGTAAGAACCCACATCCAGACCGTTGGTCGTGGCAATGCCTGTGGCAGAAGAGATATCCGCGAAATCCCAGGCGTTGAACGGCACATCCTGCCTCGAACCGCTGAGGTTGTTTCCGGTCACGCGCGCCATGGAAAAACCAGCCACTACATCAAAAACATTACGTTCGGCCACCGTGAAGCGGTGGTTCGCGAAGTTCTCAAAGGTGTAGTTGAAATAATTGGTCTTGTACTCGTATACATTATTATGGGATCCCGGCCGGGGCGTTCCGTCGGCATACAATGTGGAGTTGATGTGCGACGGCCCGTAGAATGACAGGGGAGTGAAACCTTTGCCACTAACATCAGCATTGGTATAGCCGAAACGGGAAGTCAGCTTCAGGTCCTTCAGCAGATCGTACTGCAGTTCGAACTTGCCATACAGCTTATTGGTCATACCCTGGTTGTAGGTATCCTGCAGCTGAGTGAGCGGGTTGACGATCTCCGACAGGATGCGGGGGCTGAAGCTATACGTGCCGTAAGTGCCGGGCACGTTGTTCAACACCGGAAGTGTTGGGTCAAAGTTCAATGCGTTGGAGAGCACAGAATTGATCGCATTTTCAGGCACCCCTGCATTTTTAATATTTGTGTAGGTGGTGTTGGAGATGAACTTCAGTTTGCTGGTCAGGTCGAAGGTCAGGTTCGCCGTGGCGTTGACCCGATTGAAATAGGATTTATCACCGCCCCCGACAATGCCTTCCTGGGAAACGTAACCACCCGACAAGAAGTAGGATACGCGGTCGCTGCCTCCACGTGCAGCCAGTGTGTGCGACTGCATCGGGGCGCGCTTGAAGATCTGATCCTGCCAGTTTGTACCGACACCAAGGCCGGCCAGGTTTTCGAAGACGAGCTTACCGCCCGAGAGCATGCTGCCTTCGTTCAGGATCGCTGCGTATTCGGAAGCGTTCAGCACACCGATCTGGTTGAGGACCTCCTGTACGGCATAGTTCCCGTTGTAGGTGAAAGCCGTCTTCTGCGACTTGCGTCCGCTCTTGGTGGTCACCACAATGACACCATTTCCTCCCTTCACACCATAGATAGCTGTGGTAGCAGCGTCTTTAAGGACGTTGATCGATTCAATGTCTGCAGGGTTGATGCTGTTGAAATCGTCCAGGGTCTGAATGGAACCATCAACTACCACAACGGGATCCGTTCCGGTATAAGAAGGAATGCCCCTGATCAGCACCGTCGGCTTAACCCCGGGTGATCCTGCGGAAACGACGGTCACACCGGAAGCCCGGCCCTGGAGCGCGTCTTCCGCCCGCACCGGCTTAAGCTTTTCGATGTCAGCACCCTTCACAGAGGAAACAGCGCCGGATATCTTCGTTACCCGCTGTACGCCATAACCAACGACTACGACATCCTCGAGACTGACCTGTGAGGTCTCCATGCGGATGGTCATGTCGCCGGCCGTGATGGTCACCTCCTGATCGGCAAATCCAACGGAACTGACCAGGAGTGTCCTGGTGGTTGCGGGCAGTGACAGACGGAACCTGCCATCCTGACCTGTGGAAGTCGCCTGCACGGCACCGGGTGCCTGGACCGTGGCCCTGGCTACCGGCTTGCCTGCGGCATCCGTAACCGTACCGGACACCGTCCGATCTTGTGCAAATGCCGCCGTTACCCCCCAGAACAGGAGTGAAAACAACAAGCACAATCTGTTGCGTTTTCTCATATGCAAGAATTGTTTTAAATGGATGATACAAAAAAGCAGACCGAAACTAAACCGATACCCGCGCATTGTATAACAAAACACTACATCACGACTACATCATACATAAATAAACAATTGATAATCAATCAAGATAAAACTCATCACGACTACATCAAAAACCTTTTGGAAATATTTTGTTTATATTGTGTTACTCATCGAAGGAAAAAAGCTTCAACAAACCTCCGAGAGGGTCAAATCCCATCGTCATGCGCCATTTATTACGGATTTACCTATTTTTCGTCGCGGTTTCACCGGTCATCAGGGCACAGAACACCATCGGCATTCCGCGCATCATCAATTACTCCAAGGAGACATATCGTGCGGGTACGCAGGTATGGGACATTACACAGGACCCTTCAGGGCGGATGTATTTTGCCAACGACGAAGGGTTGCTGACCTTTGACGGTCATTTCTGGAAGTTGCATCCGTTGCCGAACAAGACCAACATGCGGTCCATCGCCATCACGGAGGACGGACGCATCTATGCCGGCGGTCAGGGTGAACTTGGATATTTCTCGCCGAACGAAAGCGGGAAACTGCATTACACGTCCCTCATCCCCTTGCTGCCGGCGGCGGAGCGGAGCTTTGCAGATATATGGGATATCGAGATCCTGGGAGCCTCTGTGTTCTTCAGGGTTTCAGACCGAAGGATTTTGGAATATCGGAACGATCACTTCACCGGATTTCCGGCGGCCAGTGCCTGGCTGTACCTCAGGCAATGCGGGGGGCGACTTTGGGCGCATGACCGCGATCGTGGGCTTTTTATCCTGCAGGGTGGCCGGTGGCAGCCGGTGTCCGGTGGCGGCGGGATCGGCAACCGGCTGGTGTCCGGCATTTTTGATCGCGGCGATGGTCGGCAGACCGTACTCCTGGATGACTTTTCGGCCTTGACCCTCACCCGAGAAACCTTGCAGCCCGATCGTTCCTTCGCCGGACGCGGAGCAATTGGCCGCATCTTCCGAGCCGAAAGCATCCGGCCCGGAGGATATGCGGTCAGTACGATCTCCGATGGATGCCTCATTCTGGATGAAAACGGAGGACTGGTCCAGCAGCTGTCGAGGAAGGAGGGACTGCAAGACAACAATGTGATCAGTGTGTTCCAGGACAGGGACGGCAACCTCTGGACGGGCCTCAACAATGGCATCAGCTTCATCGCATACAACGCCGCCATCAAGTATATCCGGCCGAACCCTGAAAACGACGTCTCGGGTTACAGCACCCGTATCATGGACGATCAGCTCTTCATCGCCAGTTCGGATGGTGTTTACGCGACAAAAGTTACCCGTGGCAACAGCGACCTCAGTTTCTCCCGAAACGCATTCCGCCGCGTGGGACAAAGCGATGGACAGACCTGGCGCATTGAGGAGGTAAACGGCCAACTGCTGATCGCCCACACAATGGGGATGTTCCGATTAGACCCCGCATCGGGTCAGGCCGTCAGGTTCAGCGCCTCTCCCGGATGGCTATTCGTCCCACTCAGCCCGGTGATCCCATCGGAACACATCATCACCGGTACATATGGCGGACTTAGGCACATCACCTATCGCGATGGTGTGTTTCGGGACATGGGCGACCTGAAAGGCACTTATGAGTCGCTCCGATTCCTGACCCTGGATAACAACGGAGACCTATGGGCATCCCATCCCTACCGGGGTATCTATCGGATCCGCCTCGATCTGCCCGGAAAGACCTACCGGTCGGAGCTGCTGACCGATCGCCAGGGCCTCCCCTCCACCCTCGGCAATCACGTCTTCAAGGTCAGGAACCAGGTAGTGTTCGGCACCACGAAGGGTGTCTACAGCTTCGACGGATCGACGGGCAGGTTTGTGCCAGCCTCCTTTTTTGACACGGTCCTCGCCGAAAGAGAGGTGCGCTATCTGAACGAGGACGAGCAAGGCAGGATCTGGTTCTGCAGTGGAAAGGATCTGGGCGTGATCGTCCCGGACAGAAACGACGGAAAAGCCAGGGTCACGTTCTTCCCCGAACTGCACGGGAGGATCCTTTCAGGTTTTGAAAACGTCTATGCACACGATGGTCGGAATGTGTTCATCGGATCCGAAAAAGGAGTCATCCACCTCGATTACGAAAAATACCGGGCCGAACGGAACAGGCCCGGCCTGCTGCTCAGCCTCGCAAGGGCCTCAGGGAAAACAGACTCACTCCTGTTCGACGGATATGCTGCCGGACCGGGAGAAAAGCTGGAACAAACGATCCCCAACTTGCCGGGCAGTTTTGACGCCTATCACTTCGAATATAGTGCTACCGCCTATGCCGAAGCTGAATATATGGAATATAGCTACCGGCTGGACGGCTACGACCGAAGGTGGAGCGAGTGGTCGACCAAACCGGAAAAGGACTATACCAATCTGCCTTTTGGCAGATACAGATTCAGGGTGAAGGCCCGCAACAGCATCGGAACCGAAACCGGAGAGGTGGGTTTCGCCTTCACCATCCTTCCGCCCTGGTACCTGACGACCTGGGCCTGGCTGTTCTACATCGCCGCAGGCCTGGCCGCCATCGTCACCGGCAGCCGCTACCAGCGCAGGAAACTGCTCAAGCAGCGCCTTAAATTCGAAGAGAAACAACACCAGATGGAGGTACTCCACCAGCTGGAGATGGAAAAGAATGAAAAAGAGATCATCCGACTTCAAAACGAAAAACTGGAGAACGAAATCCTCCTGAAGACCCGGGAACTGGCAGACACTTCACTGCATCTGGTCGAAAGGAACGAGGCCCTCGTCAAGGTCAAGGAGGCCCTGCAGCGTCTCTACCGTGATACGCCACAGGGCGCCCATGACCTGAAACGAACCCTGCAGCTCATCAACGAAGTGGAAAAGAATGATGACAGCTGGGACAAGTTTGCCAACCATTTCGATGAGGTGAACAGCAACTTCCTGCGAAATCTCCGGCAAGCACATCCAAAACTCAGCAACACAGAACTTAAACTCTGCGCCTATCTGGAACTCAACCTGGCCTCCAAGGAGATTGCGCAACTCATGAATATCTCGGTACGCGGCGTGGAGATCGGAAGATACCGGTTACGCAAAAAACTGGGACTCGAAACCGGACAATCGCTGCAGGATTTCCTTCACCAATATCGTGACCCGGACTGACCACCCGACTCCCTCTTTCGGATTATTTTGGGCCATGCGATGAACAAATGAACATTTGCAGTCAGGAAAAGACTACTTTACATTCGCACCCGACAACTATTACATCATTACTACCTCATGATCCTTGATCCATCCCGCCGGGAGGTGATGCATTTCCTCGCTCAACAGACAGAACAGGCCATCGATCAATTCCTTGGAAAGATCGACGAAAACTGGCAACCGGCAGATCTGCTGCCCGATAGCAGCCACGACGATTTCACCGAACAGATCCGCGATCTCCGGGAATCCTGTAAAGAACTCCCCTACGACTACATGGTGGTATTGATCGGAGATATCATCACCGAAGAAGCCCTGCCCACCTACGAATCCTGGCTGATGGACATCGAAGGCATCGGAAAGACCGGAGAGGAAGGATGGAGCAAATGGATCAGAATGTGGACCGCAGAAGAGAACCGGCACGGAGATCTGCTCAACAAATACGTGTATCTGTCAGGCCGCATCAATATGCGCCAGATGGAGATCTCCACCCAGCACCTCATCGCGGACGGCATGGATCTGGGCACCGCGCGCGACCCTTACCGCAATTTTGTATACACTTCGTTCCAGGAAACGGCAACCAATATTTCACACCGGAGGACGGCCTCCCTCGCCAAAAAATACGGCAACACCCACCTGTCGAAGATCTGCGGCGTGGTTGCCGCGGATGAAGCCAGACACGCCAAGGCTTACAAACATTTCATCACCCGGATCTTTGAAGTCGATCCCAGCGAAATGATGCTGGCCTTTGAAGATATGATGCGTAAGAAGATCGTAATGCCAGCCCATTTCCTGCGCCAGCAGGGAGAAAAGGTAGGCGCTGCATGGAACCATTTCAGTGATGCGGCTCAACGCATTGGTGTGTACACAACGAAAGACTACACAGACATCCTCGAAGGACTGGTGGACGAATGGAAGATCGCCCATATGACCGGCCTGAACGATGCCGCGGAAAGAGCACGAGACTACCTGATGGCCCTGCCGGAACGCTTCCGTAAAGTGGCGGAACGCACCGGCATCAAGGCCCCGCTCGACTATCAATTCAATTGGATCCTTCCCTGACAGGACAACAACATAAATAAATATAAGCCCCGGACCGTTCATCGATCCGGGGCTTATATTTATTTATGAACGCTTCAATCGAATCAGCATCACCCCATGATAAGGTATGCTGAAGGCCCTGCCTGCCGTCATCATCCCCATATCCTGCTGTCGCCAAAGATCACGCATGGACCAGCGCCCGCTCATTTCGAGCTTTGACCATTCCAACCGGTAGCTAACCGGCTGTTCATTACCCCATCGGAACCAGGATGCCGGGGACTCTCCATAGTTCCCCGTGTGGAATAACCCGAGTACATACGATCCGTCTTCCATGGTCTTCAGCCAGGTCTGCACACCCGCAGTATCCCTCAACAGCCTGGCCGGACGTCCCAGAGGATCCTGATCAACCGCGATGACCTCATCATTCGTCAGCAAATTAAGGGTGAAGGCATCAAGCTGTTCGATCGGACAACCGACCAGCATGGGGGCCGATAACAACGCAAACATGCTAATATGACTGTACTGCTCATGGGGCGTCAATCGGGTGGGATGCATCTCCTGGCCGGTGGTGACATTACCCACGATCATCATGTCCGGATCGCTCCAGTGCCCGGGACCGGCATAAGGTCCCCATTTATCCAGAGAAAAGGACGTCATGAACAGACTGTTCCAACTGTCGCGGATATCCGGACCCGTGCGATACATATTCGAGGTACGGACCCAGTCCTTCACTTTGTCGAACGGTGCGTTGTTGGACAGGCTCAGGATGATATCGCGCCCGGAGTTTCGCAGGGCCTTGAACATCCGCTCGGATGAGTTCACATCCATTCGCCAGTCGTATTTCAGAAAATCAAATCCCCAAACGGCCATCTGTTTTGCATCCTGTTCCTCGAACCGGTTTGGACCGATCCGCATGAAGGGCTGTCGGTTCGGCTTGATGAGTTCACGGGTCTCCCCGCCCATTGGATGGTCGGAGGACCCGCCCGGGTAGCCCGCATACGTGGAAATATAAGGTGTGGAATACAGGCCCGCCTTCAATCCCATGGCATGGATCTGGTCTACCATGTCTTTGATATCCGGAAATTTCTCATTCGGCTGCAATGCCGTCAACGGTCCCTCACGACGGCCCTGCCAGGTATCGTCGATGTTCACATAGGTCCATCCATGATCCGCCAGACCCTTGTCCACCATAGCTTTCGCGGATGCAATCACCTTCTCCGCATCAATAAGGTCCGCCCAGCTGTTCCATCCATTCCACCCGATGGGAGGCGTGAGTGCGATCGTATCGCCAATACGGATCTTCAGCGTGCTCTCGGCCCGTCCTCGTTTGTTGACAGCGGTTACCCGCACCCGGTAGTCGCCCCGCTCCGACAGGCGACCTGTGATGATGCCCGTCTTCGGATCCAATGACAAACCCTGCGGCAACCCCTGGGCCCCGAATGTCATGGGTCGCTCTCCCGTTGCCGCGATGCGAAACAGAAAGGGATGGCCGGGACGTGCGCCGAAGACGAAGGCAGAATTGATCCTTGGTGCAGAAGCCACAGGCGGCGTCAAGATCTCGGCAGGATCATCATTCGGAATATGACGGGGAGGTTTCCCGTCGGTCATATCCAACCGTGCTTCAGCCCAGTTGGCATACGTTCGCTTGTTAGCGATCCCACCCACGGTGTCGGTCACCAGCAATCCCATACGCCGGACACCCCGCAGGTCGACATCCACCGAACGGGCAGGATCACCTACGCGCATCGGACCAGTCTCGTATAGAATCTTTCCGTCTCCGAGAACATAAAAATGCACCGGCAGAGAGTGATTGCCCATGTCGTCGGCACCTACCATCGCACGGAATCGCAGACCACGACCATCAAGCTGCAAGGGGATCACACTGACTGACTGCAAACCAACTCCCCGGTCAAAATATCGCCCGGCGATCTTCATCGAATCGTTCTGATAATTTCTTCGCTCCTTCACGGGACGTATCCCTTCGGAAAAGGACTGCATGGATAACGAGTCCAGCCAGACGAGGCCGGACGTCTGGGCACAAGATATAACAGGCAGCAGAAAGGCACACCACAGCGCCAAAAATCTCAGAGTTCTCATCATTGCTTATAGAAAAAAAAGGTTGACAAAATCACCACATCCAGCCGTTCAACGAATGGCATTGTTGACCCGCTTCACTGCTTCAGTCAGCGGAAAAACAGTCTCCAATCCGGTGAAACTGATCTCTTTCGTCTCGTGCAGAAACACCACGGGCAGTTCCCTGGCCGTAGGTATCTTCAGCGCGGAAAACGAACTCGACTGTACATCGTCCATGGTCACGGCCGGCCGATAATCATCCTTCTTAAAGGACAATTTCACATTCCGGAACTGAATGCCCCGGGCATGACGCAGATAAAATCCCCAGGCGGGCAGTTCACCGAACATCGAAAATTCAGGGTAGTTGGCGCGGTTCTCCGGCACCCTGCCGAGATCTTCCAGGGGAATATGGGCCACCGAACGATGTCCGCCGCCGCCATAATTGATCTCCACATTTTCGATGACAACATCCTCTACCGGGAAGCCCGGCAGACCTACAATGGACGATGGAATGAGATTATAAGGCAGGAAGGGATGACCGTAAAGATGAAAATGCGAAGGCCGGATCGGCATCCGGTCGAAACCAGGATTCAGATGATCAGGCGGCCCTTCGATGGGATAGCCCTGATCCGGTTTGAGCAGCGGGATCTCTGCGACGACATCAGAAATATGCACACGCTTCAGCGTACCCACGGGGCCGCCTACGTTGCGATGACCGCGGCGCAGGAAGATCGCATTGCCCGTGTTGTAGGCCCGCACACCGCGGATGTCGATATCCTCCAGCACCCCGCCGTCCACAGACTCCAGTGCGATGGCGGAACGATAGGTATCGAAAACCGTCAGGTTACGGACGGTGATGTTCCGAAACCCGCCATGACCGGCCGTTCCGAGCTTGAAGCCACTGGCACTGGACCGCACGATGTTGCTGTCGATGTAAATATTTTCACAAATGGACTTAGGATTTTCCGATTTCAGACAGATACCGCACATTGCGACAGTTAAAGAACCAGATATTCAGCGAACGACCGCCGGGACGTTTGTAGAGCCAGGCGGAATCCTGCTTTTCCTCGCCGCTGCGCAGCCTCCGAAACAGATCGAGCATGTACTCCTGACCCTGCCCATCGATGATGCCATCTCCTGAGATGGAGATGTCGCGCTGCCCCTTCGCATAGATCAGTGCCGTCCTTCCTTCAAATCGTTTATACGTGGCCGTTAGTGTCGAACCCAGCAGGCGTGAGCCTTTCTGTAAATGTAATTCGACACCGCTCTTCATTTCAATCGGACTGGTCATGAAATTACCCGGCGGAAAAATGATGCGGCCTCCTCCCCTTTTCGATACCTGATCAATGAGAGATTGCAGCAGCGCTGCGTTGTCTGTTTCACCATCCGCTACCGCACCCGCCCGCGCGATATTCACCTCAAATCGACGTTGTGCCTGGGTTGAAGTCAGCAGGAATAACATCAGGATTGATGTGAAGGAGCAGGCCATCTTCCGATTGAACATCTTCATATTCATATTTATTTGCAAATGTGCTATGGTTTCAATGCGGGGTTTACCCGCTGCATGTAATCAGCCAGCAATTTATCCAATGACTTGGTGCGTGCGGGATCGACGGAGGACATTTCCAGTTTTCCGGTCTTCCAGAAATGGATCAGTTTAAGATCACCTTGTATGACGGCAGAATGCCCGTAACCTTTGTGAAATCGATGAAAGAAAAGCGCCTCTGTCGGGCGTTGGACCCGGGCTTCGGGCCGACCATGCAGCACGGATACCAGGCTGCCTCCATCCAGGTCCTTCAGTTTTCCGGGATCGCCACCTGCCAGTGATGTGATCGTGGGAAGGATATCCCATCCGATGGCCGGCACATCCGTCTGTCCGGGCTTGATGCCGGGCCCGGATACCATGAACGGTACGCGAATGCCTCCTTCGTAGAGTGTCCATTTCCCGCCGCGCAGGGGAGCATTGCGCATGGGCCGATCGAATGTTGAGGGATGATCCAGCCGGTTGCTGACCGGCGGAATGAATTCCACACCGCCATTGTCGGCCATCAGGATCACATAGGTATGATCTGCGATTCCCAGCCGATCGAGCTCCTCCATGAGACGTCCCACTGCACGATCAAGGTCGAAGAGCATACCCGCCCAGGCGGGGTTATCATGCTTTTTCCCGCGTGACTTACCCTCGAATCTGGCCAGACTGGCGGCAGAAGTTTCCATGTTCGCATGGGTAGCGTAATGGGATACCTGCATATAAAAGGGATGACCTTCTCGCTGCTGCCGGCGCATGAAATCAATGGCACGGATGGTCAGCGAATCCGTCTGCTTGGGATTGTCACGGGTGGTGTGTTGTGTCCATTTCTCTTCCTTACCACTCACCACATTGCCCTGTCCGTTGCCGGTATCCCCATCCCCTTCATCATATCCATAGGATTCGGGGCCCTTGCCATTTCGAAGGTCCCATTTTCCAAAATGGGCAGCCCTATATCTTGGGTGGATGGATTTCAATACCTGAGGGATGGTTTGCCAGGGCAGATCAGGCCGCGGTGCATATCGGGCAATGAACGGATCATCATCATGCCGGATCGATGACTGCCCGAATTGAAGACCCCGGCGTGTCGGTGAGCAGATCGGATCCGGCGAATATCCCCGGGTAAATCGTAGTGACCGGGCCGCCAGCCGCTCCATCTGGGGGGTCTCGTGAAAATCGCTGCGCGATCCGTCCACCCGGTCATCCATGCGAAGCGACAGGCTGCTCCATCCCAGGTCATCCGTCAGAATGAAGATGAAATTCGGGATCCGCTCTTTCGTCACCGACATACCAAGGTCCGCATCTGTCTTTGGAATAAAAGAAAGCAGTACTATAAAGACGCCCCATCTCATCGATCGAATAACCTTCAGCATGGCATTTATTTATATTTAAATGAATATAATATTTGTTTTATCATCCCGACCAACCACAATCCCCGATCACCATGCCCGACACTACTTGATCTCCGGAATACCCCAGCGCTGTCCGTTCGATATTTGAGGTTTCCCATCCAGCATTTCCAGGAGCCTGGGCACGCCGGGAGCCCCGGCCTCGTACGTCTTACCTCGATGGATGAAGGCTGCGCCGGTCGCAGAAAAAACGACCACGCCATCATCAGACCGGATATCGAGTGAAGCAGGCAGGTCGCTCGACAATACCGCGCTGATCTCCCATCCATCGGCCTTTATCAACAGCATACCTTGTTCATTAACCACACCCCGGATCTCGCGTATCACCGAATCGGGAGTCACCCGGATCACAGACAGGAATCGCGTTCGTTGAACGGGGCTTACACTCACAGCCTTCGCATGCCACTGGTCGTCGGAATATTCAGTACGCATTTTGCCGCGAAGGTCGCGGAATCCCACGGCCGGCACATCGAATTTGTCTGTCAGCGTCCAGCGCACGGGATGTTCAGACCAGAGCCGGCCCTGTCCGCTGAAGCCGGGTACGCGGGCACTGAAAGCGCCCGTAACGGAATCCATCCACATCGGCTCTATGCTATGGATCAGCCAACTCCATTGAGCATCTTTACGGGCTTCCAGTTCGTCATAGACGACCACCAGTCCGGGCCGGAGGAATACCAGATGCCGGATGAAACGACGCATGCCGTGATCTTCTTTCGACTCCTCGCTCCGATACGCCCCCGAGGCATCTCCGGCCACATAGGCCAGTCGCTGACCTTGCAAATGTGCGTTCAGATAGCCATAAGACTCTGCATTGTAAGGCTGTCCCTTGTCATCGATCAGGATGCCATTCTGAGAGCGTGTGTGCTTGCTCCATCCCACCCGGTGCGGATCGTCCATCGCCACTTTGTAACCGGTCCGATAGAAGAGCCGATGCCCGCCCGCCAGGATGTTGAAGGGCCCCGATCGGGCCGGATCGAAAGGCCACCATCACATCTTTCGAAGGCGCTTTATGATCGGAATGCACCGCGGCCAATCCAACATCGCGTGACACCCGCATCATGGGCAGGACGGGCATCTCAGGCTTTTTCGGAGCAGATACATTTGTTCCTTCGATCAGCCGTTGCCAGCGCAGAATATGCTCCTTCGCCAGATCATCACCCTGAATTTTTCTGAATTTTTGGAGATACCAATCATATATCGGCGCCCCGTTTCGCCGGCTCATGTATTCGGCAAAAGCCGCGTAGGCAGGGCGGGCGACGTATTCTTCGGCATTGTCTCCATAACCATCCGACATCGAGCCGGGCGGGATGTGGTAGGTCATCCACCAACCCTGTTCCCGATACCAGGGATGCTGCCGGATCAGATCGAATCCCGTGAACCGCCGGATCTGCTCGGGGATATCCACCAGCATGTCCATATTCATCGTGAAATAATGCGCACCTTCCGACCATCCGCCGTCGATCCCGCCGAGGACGGGCATCCGGGCGGTGAAGAGTTCATATGCGTAGGAGAGCCAGGTACCTGCTTCGGGATGATGCCCCACCAAAGCCAGCGATGTATGAAAAAACTCATTGAGGATGTACTGCCAGACATGCCCGCTCAGCACTTTGGACTCGATATTATTGACCCAGGCAGCATGAAAGCGAGCAGCGCGATGCCCGATGGCACGCACCAGGCTGTCGCGTTCCGCAGGGTTCATCCGGTCATGGAAACTATCAAAGGCCAGGGCCATGGCGTACATGCAGGCCCCATCTGCGAAATCGCTGGACTCCGTTACGCCATCGGCATCCCAGCCGGCAATTACCAATGCCTGACCCACGGCAAAGTTCCGATATCGTTCGTCAGATCTCAGCCGGTCGGCCTGGCTAACCAGGGTGATGCCCGTCAATAAACGTTCTCCGAGATACACCACCGCAT
Organism: Chitinophagaceae bacterium; assembly: GCA_021299955.1. GTDB lineage: Bacteria > Bacteroidota > Bacteroidia > Chitinophagales > Chitinophagaceae > Pollutibacter. The sequence goes on along the minus strand of JAJTFQ010000033.1, from coordinate 1,837 downwards.
CCTGACGCAGTTTCTTCAACTGGGCAGGATCCTTGGCCTGTCGTAACGGAGCCGCAGAATCCCGGGGAATGATGCCGACCCGAATGATGGAATCGGCTTCTGAAAAGATGGCAACCGCCAAAGGATCCGTCAGTCGCAACTTTCCGCGGCCTGCATCCGGAAGTCTCAAAATACGCGGATGTGTAGTGGACACTCCTTTCAGGAATTTCGAGGATGCGGGTAATGCATTCGGGATCGATGAAGACGTGACCTGAAAACGCAGCGGGGCCGACCAGGTCTTGCCGGAGACACGGTGACGCCAAAACCAGCGCCCCTGCGAAATCGCACGATGCGGATGCCAGATCGCACCGGGAAGATCCCTGACACGAATCGTGGATGTATCCTGAAAGGTACTGTCACGCGAGAGTTCAACCTCATAGCGGATGCTCTTTCCTTTCTGATAGGGCCACCGTAAAACCGGGGCATTGAAGGCGGCCACGGACCCGTCCGCCGGCACAGGCTGTCGCAGGAACATGCCGTGAGGCGCCGACGGCTGTGCCCGGGCGATGGTCGTCAGCAGACCGATCATCAATCCGCCTAAGAATATCCTGTTGATCATGCTTTTGAGTTGTCGTATGGAATGACAAGATACCACATGCTCCCGGGCTAAAAACCCGGGGGGTGCGGTAAATATGCGAAAAGGATTTCGCGGTTCATCATCAATCGATCATTAATTATATTATATTTATTTAAATCTGACGAAATTGTCAACATATTCAACCCAGGACAAATTCTTTTCACCGGCGCTACGCACCAGGTTCGGGAGGGTCACCCTGTACATCGCCATTCTTTCGTTCCTGACCCATCTGATCCTCTGTTTCATTCATCCATTTATTCCCGCCCTTAGGGATGCAAAGTTGCTGGCCAGCCCCATCAATGCCATTTACACGCCGTTTTCCTTTCTACTTGTATATGAAGCATACCTCCTGCTTTACTATCTGCCCAAATCCACGTCCGTGTACATCGGAAAGCAGTACGAGATCATCTCACTCATACTAATACGAGGCATTTTCAAGGACATCACGTATTTGGATCTCGGAATGAACAGTCAGGATCCTGCGAAGGCAAAGCTGTGGTTCGATTTGATCACCGTACTCCTGGTATTCGGGCTGATATATCTTTTCAACCGGATGAGTCGAAAGACACCGATCCAGGTCATCAGTGCAGACATCGCACAGTTCATATCCGCAAAAAAGAGACTGTCCGTCATCCTACTCTACACCTCTATCTTACTGGCCGGTTATTCGCTCATCAACTGGATCCTCCATGTTACCAGCTATTCAGATATTCAGACTGCGCTGGACATCAACAGCATCTTCTTCGATCATTTCTTTACCCTCCTGATCATCAGCGATGTGATCATCCTGCTCGTGTCCCTTTTCCATACGGATGATTACGCCCTCATCATCCGGAATTCTGGATTCGTCATATCGACCATCTTGCTGAAACTTTCATTTGCTGCAACCGGACTCATGGAACAGATCCTGATCCTGGCCGGTGTCCTGTTCGGCGTATCGATCTATGCCCTGGCCAACCTCTACTCGAATCTGAAAGAAACGCCGGGGCCCGATCAGAAAGGCTGACACCATATCCATCACTGGTTATACTTACCTTGCTCCCGGAATCCCGGAAACGGACGCATCCCCCCGAACCTCGGATAAGTTTCGAACACATCACCCCGACCGGTCACCCTGGGATCCCCCTGGGCCTTCAGTACCGAATCGAGTCGCGCGGCCATCCTTTTCTGAATAGTATGATGATCCCGTTGACCCGCCAGATCCCGCGTACAGCCGGGATC
>JAJTFQ010000199.1 GCA_021299955.1 Chitinophagaceae bacterium | reverse complement strand
GGCCAGCGCCTGCCATCCCCCGGCCATGTAGAGACGGAGGATCAGTTCCGCATCTCCGGAACCATTCGGAGGCGGAGCACCCGCATTCGTCAGGCGGGCCAACAGGCCGCTGCGGTCATGCAGACGGGCATCTGCCACAATGGTGGCATGTCCGATGCGGAGAGGTCCAGTCGTCCGATGCGCGTCGGTTGGTCGGAGATGCAGGAGACATTGACCGAGGAAGTGATCGCCGTCCAGGAGCATTTCCTCGGCATCCGGCTTCCAATGTCGCATGGCGGTCCGCATGTGGACGGCGGTGACCGGGTCCACCGGTTTGCCGCTCCTGTCAAACGCTCCGAAGATCGTACTCAAGCTGCCGGGTTTTTAACATGCGCGGGATGGGATGGGTCATATTGGTCTTACTTCTGATCATTTAAGACCATCATGTAAAGTTAGTCCCTCCTTTTTTGATCAGGGCGGTCAGGAATCCACGTTCCGTTTCCGGCAGGATCCCGGTTTCGATCAGGGCCGAGGCCTCCCGGCAGGCCTGAGCGATCTCTCCGAGGCCGGCCAGCAGGATAATACGCTGATGTCTTGTCCGCCATTCGTAGAGATCGTGCTCGAGGTAGAACACCGCTCCATGCGGCGGGTCGATGCGGGAAGCCTCGTCCAGCAGGGCCAGTGCTTTATGCTTGTCGGTCGATGTCAGGGCCAGGTAGAAAAGGGCTTCGCGCCTGAGAGGGTCGAGGGTGCGGGCCACAACGAACCAGCGTCCACCGTAGCCGAGGTCCGAACCGGCGGACAGTCCGCATCTTCCGGCCATGATGGCTGAAGCGTAGCGTATCCCCCGGCCGGTGTCGGGATCCGTCGCCAGCGATGCGAAGATTTCCTCCGCCTTATCGGCCGATCCGCCGAGGAATAGAACATGGGCCCATTGGAAAAAACGATGGGCCAGTTCCCTGCATGGGTTCAGTCCCCTGAGTTCTTCTTCCATAATGATGGCATCCGCTGAGGCCTTCGCCATCCCGTCTGCAAATCCGTGGGATTTGCCCCCCCGGAACAGATGGCTGCGGATGTACAGGTCTTCCAGATGCGCATGCGGATAGGGGCTGCCGGCAGTGATATGGTTGTGCACACGCCCCTTCCAGGTCCATTCCATTCCGGGCAGCCACAGGAGGAAGTTGCGACAAACTGAGAGCCGGTCGCCCCTGGATATAGCGGTGTAGGTGACGCCCGGCCGGAGTGTTTGCCTCCATCCGGGCCGGAGAACCTGCAGTTCTTCATCCGCGTCCAGGATCATCAGTCGGTCGCAGTCATGCTCGCCGGCCCGCATGGAGGCCAACGCATCCTGCAGTGCCAGGTTTCGGTTGGTGGAGAAGTCGACCCAGTCATGCCGGGTTACCTTGCCCGGGATACCATAATGAGATGATAATCTTTTGATCAGGTCGGGGGTATCGTCTGTTGATCCGGTATCGGCGATGACGAAATAGTCTACCTGGCCCGGCAGTGAGGCAAAGAGTTTCGGCAGGTTGGCTGCCTCATTGCGCACGATCATGTTCAGGCAAATGCCCATGCGGGTTCCGGGGATGCCTTTGCGTGCGAGCAGGATCTTACCCGTCAGGGCACGGATGTAGCAGCGTTTCAGCACCGGCAGGTGACGGGCTGCCATGGACAGGGCCGTGGACAGGTCTCTTCGATAAGATAGTGTGACAGGATCGGGATCTTCGGGGGTGGATGTCCTGACCTCGCCCTGCCAGCGTCCCCACCAGCGGAAGGGTAAGAGGGTCATGGCCAGCCATACCAGGGTCGATACCAGCCCTGCCTGCAGACAGAGCAGACGCACGGCGGCCGGACGACCCATGAATGATGATATGTTCCGGATCAGTCTCATGTTATGTTGTTTGGGCCTCTGCAACGATGAGCAGGCCGAGGCCGGCGATCCGGTTCAGGAAGGACAGGGTCTCCGTCCGGCAGGTATCGGTATCGATCTCGTACGCCGCCATGATCGCATTTTGCAACGCGGAGAGTCGGATCGGAGTTTCCAGCAATCGCCAGATGGTGGCAGCCACCCGGTTCAGGCCAAGATAGTCACCGGTTTCCAGATCGAGGAGGATGGTCTCATGTCCTACGGGATTGGTCAGATGTCGGTCATCCCTTCTGTGAAGCAGGGTGTCGGGGGTGAATCTTAAAGATCCTGTGGGTGACATCGACGCTGGGTTTGTAGGCATGATCTTCCGTAAGTTGTCAATAATATGAACCGCGGGCCAGGTAGTTTCTTACATAATCTTCCACCCCATCCTCCAGAGAAAGGAACGGCAGGTCGTATCCGGCCTTCCTCAGTTTGCTCATGTCTGCCTCGGTGAAATACTGGTATTTGTCACGGATATCCTCCGGCATATCGATGTATCTGATATCCGGTGCCAGATCGAGGCCGGCGAAGGTTGCCCGGGCCAGGTCTTCGAAACTGCGGGCTCGGCCCGTACCGAGATTGTATAGTCCGGAATCGGGCAGTACGCTCATCAGCCACTGACAGACGGCCGTCACGTCGGAGACATGGATAAAATCCCTGAGTTGCTGTCCATCCCTGAAATCGGGGCGGTGCGACCTGAACAGGTTCACCGACGCGCGCGCACGGATCTGGTTGAAGGCATGAAAGATCACGCTGGCCATCCTGCCTTTGTGGTACTCGTTGGGACCGTATACATTGAAGAATTTGAGCCCGTACCAATGAGGCGGCGTTCTGTCCTGAGTCAGCGCCCACTTGTCGAATTCGTTCTTAGAGACGCCATATGGGTTGAGCGGCTGCAGCTTTTGAGGGAGGTCATGCGCATCGGAGTATCCCAGCGATCCGTCTCCATAGGTCGCTGCGGAGGATGCGTACACCAGCGGAATATCCGACTGGACGCACATATTCCATATCCGCTTTGAATAATCCAGGTTCATCCGTTCATGCACCGAATAGTCAAATTCGGTAGTGTCGGTTCGGGCACCGAGGTGATAGCAGGCGCTGATCTGGTGATGTTCATCGCTGATCCAATCGAAGAATTCATCCCGATGGATCTTGATGCGGAATTTTTTCCCTTCGAGATTTGGCAGTTTGTCGGTGCGGGAGAAATCATCCACCAGGATGAGATCGTCGACACCGGAGTCATTCAGACTCCGGACCAGGCAGCTGCCGATGAAGCCCGCAGCGCCTGTCACGATGGTGAATGTCCGTTCCGGTCCGGATCGGCCTGTTGCTCGTATGGTGACACCGGGCGTTTGCATGGCTTACTCCGATTGGTATCCGTGGAGGTAGGATTCGATGGCGGTATCATATCTTCCCTTCCAGCCTTCGACGCGCCCCCAGTCGGCGCCATCGATGCGGATCTCGCCAGCGGTGACGGTTCCGATCTTCAGCAAAGGGGTTCCGGTGGAGGCCACAGCATCTGCAAGCGCAGGGTAGGCATCTGCCGGCAGGCTCACGACCACGCGGCTTTGGGATTCACCGAACCAGCAGGCATCCCGACGTACGGGCAGGTCGACCGACACCTCGAATCCGAGGCCGCCGGGCATGGCGCTTTCGAGGAGGGTGGTGAACAGGCCCCCTTCACTCACGTCGTGTGCTGAAGTGATGAGCTTTTCACGGATCAGTCTGGCAACGGTGCGCTGCAGGTCGACTTCCTCTGCAAGATCGAAATGCGGGGCTGGAGAGAATTCTATGCCGTGATATTTATGAACATATTCAGAGGATGCGATATCATCCGTAACGGCTCCCAGGAGACAGATCACGTGGCCAGCGGCTTTGAAATTCAGGGTCATCCGTTCATCGAGGTCATCTAGCAAGCCGACCATGCCAATGGTAGGTGTCGGATATACGGCACCCTCGGGATGTTGGTTATAGAAGCTCACGTTTCCGCCGGTGACCGGGGTATCGAAGGCCAGGCAGGCCTCTCCCATACCCTTGATAGCATGCACGAACTGGTAGTAGACCTCCGGATCGTAGGGGTTGCCGAAATTGAGGCAGTTGGTGACCCCGAGCGGCTGGCCGCCGCTGCATACGATGTTTCTGGCGGCTTCGCTGACGGCGATCATGCAGCCAACGCGGGGATCGGCATACACGTATCGGCTGTTGCAGTCGGTGGTCATGGCCAGGGCTTTGCGGGTGCCCTTGATCCAGACGATGGGTGCGTCAGTGGGCGCATTTGTGGAGGTATTGGCCGTACCTACCATACTGTCATACTGGTGATAGATCCAGCGTTTGCTGGCGATATTTGGAATGGCAACCAGGTATTGGGCGACGGCCTGCAGATCTTCGGGGACGGAGACGTGCTCCGCGGAGAAAGCCCTGATCTTTTCCATGTATGCTGGTTCGCGGTATTCCCTCTCATAAACGGGTGCTCCGCCACCCAGTACAAGGCTCTCAGCAGGAAGCACGGCTTCTTCCATTCCGTTCATGAAGAATCTCAGCATGCCATCGTCGGTTACTTCACCGATCTCCGAACAGGGCAGGTCCCATTTGTCGAAGATCTGCTGCACTTCCGCCTCGCGGCCCTTCTTAACGATCATCAGCATGCGTTCCTGGCTTTCACTGAGCAACAGTTCCCAGGCTTTCATATTTTGCTGACGCTTGGGCACTTTGTCGAGATCGATGCGCATGCCTACTCCGCCTTTGGCGCTGGTTTCAGCGGTGGAGCAGATGATGCCGGCGGCACCCATGTCCTGCATGCCGACGAGCGCCCCCGTCGGTATCACTTCCAGGCAGGCCTCCAGGAGTTTCTTTTCCTGGAAGGGGTCTCCCACCTGAACGGCGGGGAGATCCTGAGCACTATCTGCCGTGATATCGCCTGATGCAAAGGAAGCACCGCCAATCCCGTCCTTACCGGTGGCGGAACCCACGATGAACACCGGATTCCCCTTCCCTTCGGCAGTGGCACTGATGGTTTTACCCACTTCCACGATGCCAACGCTCATGGCATTGACCAGGGGGTTGGTATGATAGCAGGGTTCGAAATAAACTTCTCCGCCAACGGTTGGCACACCGAAACAGTTGCCATAGTGGCCGATGCCATGCACGACGCCACTGACGAGGTGCTGTGTCTTGGCGTCCTTGAGATCCCCGAAGCGCAGTGAGTTCAACGCGGCGATGGGACGCGCACCCATGGTGAAGATATCCCTGTGAATACCTCCGACACCCGTGGCAGCCCCCTGGAACGGCTCGATGGCAGATGGATGATTGTGAGATTCGATCTTGAACACTACACCCAGTCCGTCTCCGATGTCGGCCAGACCTGCGTTCTCCTCCCCCGCTTTCACCAACAGCTTGCTTCCGTCACGGGGCAGGGTCTTGAGCCAACGAATGGAATTCTTATAGCTGCAATGCTCGCTCCACATGACGGAGTAAGCCGCCAATTCTGCGAAATTCGGCGTCCTGTCCAGGATCCGGCAAATCTGTTCGAACTCATCCGGAGTAAGTCTCAACTGCTGGGCCGTCTCTACGGTCGTGGTCTCCATGTACAAAAAATATGGGCAAAGGTAATATGAGGACCCGAAGATCGGTTCCGCTTGATCCAATATTTATCATTGCCGCCTATTGTCCTTCGATCCAACCCTCCAAGGGTGGGGTAACCCTCCAAGGGTGGGGTAACCCTCCAAGGGTGGGGTAACCCTCCAAGAGTTGGGTACTCTCCAAGGGTG
>JAJTFQ010000198.1 GCA_021299955.1 Chitinophagaceae bacterium | reverse complement strand
CTATGATCCTTCCGCAATATGACTCTTTGAATATTCCGTTGGCACCTTTTGATCTGGCTTATTACTTGTTTTACCTTAGATATGCAGGTGAAAACGGCCTCTATCAAACGGAATTTGAGCAAAAATGGGCCCATGAGGCGCTTTTTTTGATCTATCAAAAACTGCGTCCTTTGGTTCGAAATGAAAGAGAGTTAAGATTGACTGTGAAAACGCTTTCTGATATGCAAGTCAGAGAGCAGGCCCGTGCGCGGATCAAAAAAATATTCACATCCAAATTGGGGCCCCGACTCGCCCAATCATATCTGATCAATGGTTCAAGAGGGAAGCCCTCACGTATAGACATTCCTCTGACCAAGGTCAGTGTTTTGAATTTCTCGAAATGGATGGAGCTTCCTGAAAGACCCTGACCCATGCCGCCTTCGGGCGGCATTCTCATCATATTTATTTTCATTTGGCAAATAGGTTGCATCATCCCCAATGAATTTTGCATCATGACGAATACACTGACAGATGTTCACCGGATGTTCGCCGAGTGTTTTTCCGAACCGGAAATTCACGCTTATGCCTGGTTGCTATCCCGCCGGCAGGCGGAGGGGCATGTATGCATTGGTATGGACGAGCCGGAGGCCTTGCAGGCGGAGATCCCTTACCCTGTTTGTCCGCCGCAGGACCTGATGGCGATCACCCGTCTGGTGGGTGTGCCGGGAGCGGTCAAACCGTTCACCATCGACAACGGGCGGTTGTATCTGAACCGTCAGCATCGTTACGAAACACGGATCGTGGAACGCATCCGTGCCATGACCGCCAATGGCGCTGCCCGGGCCGAGGAACGCAGGGCCATGCTGGCTTTGCAGGCCGCACTGATCCGTTCGCTCTGGTGGCTGCCCTGAATGCCCTGACGGATGATTTCAGCATCATCACCGGGGGACCGGGTACGGGGAAAACGACCACGCTGGCGAAACTGCTGCGCATGCTCTATGCCTGTCAGCCGGATGCGCGTGTGGCCCTTGCCGCGCCGACCGGAAAGGCCGCCATGCGGATGCTGGAATCCCTCAAACGCAGTGCTGCCGGCTATCCGGATGATGTTCGTCAACGGATCGAGGCCCTGAAGCCCTCCACCCTGCACCGATTGCTGGGATGGCAGAAGGGTACGGTGGAATTCAAATATAATGCCGAGCGGCCCCTGGAATTCGACTTTGTCGTCATCGACGAGGCATCGATGGTGGACCTGCCCATGTTCGCCAAGCTGCTTGATGCCTGCGGAGAACGCACCAGACTGGTATTACTCGGAGATAAGGACCAGCTGGCCTCCGTCGAGGCCGGAAGTCTGCTGGGTGACCTCTGTCTCGCGTCGGATGGTGGCGAACTCAATGGCTTTGAGCCTTCGGTGGCCGACTGGTTCAACGGCTTCATTAGTGATCCTGCGCGACAGATCACGGCCGCACATCACCGGCCGAAAACCGGTCCGCTTTCCGGCCGCATCGTGGAACTCCGCCTCAGTCACCGCTTTCGCGCCCAGGGCGATATCGGACGGATCAGCCGGGCCATCATCGCCGGAGATACCGCAGCCGTGAAGGCCATGGCGGATGCGGCAGACAGTCCGGATGTGACCTTCGACCCGGATATGACGGATGACCGGCTGGAAGCCTTTTGTCTCGGTTACGCCGATTATATCCGGGAGGCCGATCCGAAGGCGGCGATGCAGAAACTGAACCAACTTCGGGTACTCGTGGCCGTTAGGGAAGGGCCCCGTGGACTGCATGCCGTGAACCGACGCATCGAGCAGATGCTGCAGGCCCGCGGACTGCTGACGAAGGGAGTCGAGTTCTATGAGCATCGCCCCGTCATCGTCACGCGAAATAATTATGAACTCGACCTCTTCAACGGCGATGTGGGCATCACCCGGAAGGTGGGTGACCGGTTTCGGGTCTGGTTCGAAGGGCAGGACGGACAGATGCGTGACGTACCTGCTGCCTCGCTGAGCCATTGTGAGACGGTCTTTGCGATGACCATCCACAAGTCGCAGGGGTCTGAGTTCGACCGTGTACTGGTGTTGCTGCCGGAAGGCACCGACACCCCGATCCTCACGCGGGAACTGCTCTACACCGGTGTCACCCGGGCGAAGCGTCAGGTGCTCCTGCAGGCCGGCATCGACACCCTGCTGCATACGACCGAACAGCGTGTGCGCCGGATCTCCGGGGTGCAGCAGCGCTTGAGCCGCTGAACCATATACTGATCATTCCGAACAAACCCGCAACAGATAACATGTCCATACATCTCAACGTATCCAACGATATTTCTGTACTGGCTGCCCGGCTCACTGCCCGGGTGGGCGGACAGCACCGCGATCCTTTTCAGTCGGAATGGATCGTCACCCAGACCGCCGGCATGAACGACTGGTTGAAACAGCGATTTGCCACGGACCTGGGCATTGCTGCCAATATGCGTTTCTGCACACCGGACGATGTGGTCACCCAGGTCCGCTACTGGTTGCAGCCGGCCGGCAAGCAGCCTCTGGACCGGGAGGTCGTCCGCTGGGCGATCTTCGGACTGCTGGGTACTGCGGATTTCCGGACGGCCCATCCCGAAAAGGCGGCCTATTTCAGCGACAGCGATATTCGCCGGATATCTTTGGCGGATGAGATGGCCGATCTCTTTGATCAGTATCAGATCTATCGATCCGATCTGCTCACTGAATGGCGGCGGCGCCGCGTTCATGGCGAAGCGGTGGTCGACTGGCAGGAATGGCTCTGGGCCAGGCTGCAGGAAAGATTCGACACCTCGCATATCGACCGGGTCGAGGCCAAACGTGCCCTCCGCGAGATCCTGCTGGATGATGAAGCACAGGCCCTGGTGGCTCGGCGCATGCCCATCCTGCATGTCTTTGGTGTGGCCGTCATCACGCCCTATCACCTGGAGATGATCTATGTGCTATCTGAATTCATCGAGGTATATCTGTACCTGGTGAATCCTGCGCCCGGCGCTTACTGGCTGGAGGATACCACAGAGCGACAGATGGCAGCCAAGCGGCGCGGGGGGGCACGTACCCTGCCCGGTGCGGCGCAGGTGACCCTGGGCAACGAACTGCTCATCAACCTCGGTCGGCTCGTCAGGGATTCCTTTTCCCTGTTGTTCCAGGACCAGGATATGATCAACCTATACGATCCCGAGGAGGCTGCCCCGCCTGCCGGCGACCGACTGCTGCACAAGATCCAGCGCGACATCCAGCATAACCGCCACGGGTCGGACCGTGAAGAGATCCTGTCTTCCGACATCGAAGACGGATCCCTGGTGCTGACCGGCTCCTTCACCCCGCTGCGTGAAGTGGAGGCCTTGTACAACCACCTGGTGCGGCTGGTTGATGGGACGCCGGGCGGGATCTCTCCGCGCGACATCCTGGTGCAGGTCACCGACATCGATCTCTACGCGCCGTATATCAAAGCGGTCTTCGGTAACGCCCGCTACCGCATGCCTTTCAGCATTGCCGACCAGTCGGTCACGGCAGATAACAATATGTTCACGGCCGTCCAGGCCCTGCTGGCTATAGATGCCGAACAGATGAAGGCAGAAGAAGTGCTCGAACTGCTGGAGTCGCCTTATATCCGGACACGTTTCGGCATCACCGATACGGAGGATATCCGGGATGCGGTCCGCCAGGCAGGTATCATTTATAGTCTCGAGGGGCGTCAGGAGGATGATACCCGTTACATCAGCTGGCATCATGGACTGAAGCGCATCCTGTACGGACTTTGCATCGGCGGCGGCGTAGCCTTTGATGATGGCCGGGAAGACCTGCTGCCGCTGGATTCCGCCGAAGGTGCGGCGGCGGATGAACGCATCCGTTTCATCCATTTCCTTAATATGCTCGAGCAGTTGATGGCGGAGCGACGCGCACCCCGCACCATCGCAGGATGGGCCGGCTATCTGCGCAGGCTGTTGGAGGAGTTGGTCTTTGAGGCCGGAGCCCGGGATGATGAAGACCATCCGCATTTCATCTCGCTGCTTGATGAGATGTCGCAGCTCGATCAATTCCTCGGGGAAGAAGTCAGTTTTGAGGTCTTCCGTCATAGTTTCCTGCACCGGCTGGTCAGGGAGCAACGCACCCGGGCATTCCTCGCCCAGGGGATCACCTTCTGTTCGATGGTACCCATGCGCAGCATTCCCTTCCGGGTGGTGGCCATGCTGGGTATGGACTACGATAAATTTCCGCGTCGCGACAGTGGCGTGAGTTTCAGCTATCTGGTTTCGGGTGAGCCCAGGCCGGGGGATCGGAATGTGCGGAACAACGACCGCCATCTTTTCCTCGAAACCCTGCTCTCCGCCCGCGAGATGCTATACATCAGTTACTGCTCGCGGGATGAGAAGGATGCGGCCCTGAAACCGCCGTCATCCCTGGTGGATGAGCTGATCGATCGCGGTTCCGGACGGGCATTGAGGTCGCCGAGGGTGCGCCACGTGTCCAGACATTCGATCTGCAGGATGTTGACATCGACCGGCTCGTGGCCTTCATGCAGAACCCGCCCAGGACCCTGCTGCAGCGGCAATTCAATGTGAGTTATTACGATGAGGAGCTGCTGCTGCCGGAGCATGAGGTTTTTGAAGTGGACAGTTTGCAAAAGCATGCGCTGCGTCAGGACTTGCTGGGCATGGACCCCGCTGTGCTGACGGACTATGCCCGCCGTCAGCAGCGGACAGGCAAGCTACCGCTGCACAACATGGGTACCGCACTGGCCGGGCATCTGCTCGACGAGATGGCCGAACTGCGCGCCGCCTTTTCATCTGCCTGCAATGGCCGCAGTTCGGAGGAGGTTGTCATCGACCTGCCCCTTACCGAAGGCCGGTTGATCGGACGCATCCCCGGCGTTTATGGTGATGAGTTCATCGTGGTTTGTACCTCTTCCAGTCATTTCAAATACGTGCTGGCCGGGTATGTCAGATATCTCGCGCTGCTCGCCTCCGGCCGGAGTCTGTCATTCGTGTTCATCACCAGCAAGATCGAAGGGCTGCATCGGATCGACGCCGGTACCATCACCGCGGCGGAAGCCATCATGCGGCTGGACAGGTTTGTGCAATATTATCGGTCCGGGCACGCTGCATATTTCCGCTTCCATCCGAACCTGGCCCGCGAAGATTTTGAAATGCTGACTGCCGATCATGAATCCTTCACGGATCAGTTGGAGTCGCTCATGGAAAACGACAGGAATTTTGATTTCAATGATGAATATCTGCAAAAGGCCATCGGACATGGGTTCTTCTCGAAGGATGGATTTGATGAACTCAAGTCGAATGTGACAGAGATCATGCGTCCCCTTGCTGCATATCTGCCCGCATTGTTTCCCGTCAAAAAGAAAAAAAAGTAAGATGCCTCAATATCACAATGATTTCGATCCCTCGAAGGTAGTCCTGGCCCAGAGCAATCTCATCGAGGCTAGTGCCGGGACGGGCAAGACCTTCTCCATCGCCCTGATGGCTGTCCGGCTGGTGGTGGAAAAGCGTATTCCGCTGGAGAAGGTGTTGATGGTGACCTTTACAAAGGCTGCCACGGCTGAACTGGAGGACCGGGTGCGGTTGTTCATCCGTAATGCGTTGCGACTGGCGCGCAAGGGTGTCTACGGCAGCGATCCGCTCGGTGTGCTGGTGGCAGGTTACTGCGATACGCCGGAGAAGCGGCGCGACACGGAGGCACTGCTCAGCCAGGCACAGATCGACCTTGACCGGCTAAATGTCCGCACCATCCATGGTTTCTGTCAGCAGGTGATGAAGGAGTATTCCTTTGAAACGGGTCAGGTCTTCGGGGCCGAGACGCTCAGTCCCGAGGAGCATGACCGCATCTGTGCGGATGCTTTTCATGAATACTGGCGACAGCGCGTGAATGTGATGGGAGAGGATCTCCTGCGCATCCTGCTGGCGGCAGGGTTGTCGCGGGAGGATGTGTTCGGGATGGTCCGGCAGGGTATTTCCGGCAAGATCCCGGCTCCGGTGGAGACCCTTCCCGGTGATTTCCTGTTGCCATCGCACCAGGCGCGCCTGAGGGTTCAGCTTGCTGAACTGAATGCCGGGATCCAGGCGATCAGGGAAGAAGCTTACGCGGATTTCGAAGCTAACGGTCAGGACTACCTGAAGTTGTTGAAAAGCCATGCGAAGACGGCTTTTGGTCCGTCATTGACGGCCGGCGACTGGCCCGCACTCTTTGACATGATCATGGTCAAGATCGACAATGATTACACCAAAAACACTTTTGGTCCGCTGAGGGACAGGATCTCCGAGGCTGCCGGGCTGAACGAGGAATTGAAGGCCTTCGGCAAACGTCTGGCAAACCTGATCACCTGCGCGGCCTATGAGGTGGTAGCGGTGGCGTTGCAGCGTGAGAAGGCTGCCCGGGGGGTGATCACTTTCGATGATATGATCCTGCAGCTGGCGGAGGCCCTCCGCCGCGAGGAGGCGGAACACGGCATGGCCATGCATCCTGAAAGCTTGCGCAGTCGCCTGCGGGCGAAGTTCGACGCGGTCTTCATCGACGAATTCCAGGACACGGACCGGGAACAGTACTATATCTTCCACCGCATCTTCGGCATGGAGAAGATCCTCTTTTACATCGGAGATCCGAAGCAGTCGATCTACGGTTGGCGCAAGGCCGATATTTTCACCTATTTCAAGGCAGCAGCGAATGTCGATCATGTCCATCGGATGAATTTTAATCGTCGTTCGAATGCGGCCATGATCGAAGCGATGAACATCTTTTTCAAGCCGCTACCGGATACGGACACCTTCGCCTACAACGGTGCGCCGGACGCCATCGAATATGTGAATGTCGAATCCCCTTCGCCCAATACCAAGGGCATCCTCTATCATGGCGGAACGCCTTGTGTGACCCTGCGGATATCTCCTTTTGCGAACAAGAAGCAGCTGCGCAAAGGCTTTCTGCTTACGGTCACAGACCTGTTGCGTGATCCGGATTATCAGATCCTGGAGGATGGCAAGATCAGGTCGGTGGAGCCCAGGGACATCGGTATTCTTGTGCGCACCAACAAGGAAGGCCGGGCCATCAAGGAGATGCTTTCTCGTCATCGCGTGCCGGCCGTGACGATCGACGACTCTAAACTTTTTGATTCAGACGAGGCGCGGGAGTTGTTCTATGTCATGGAGGCGGTGAACGACATTACCCGGGCGAATATCAACCGTGCGTTGCTGACGCGCATCGGCGGATACGATCTTGAACGGCTGCGCCGGGCCGATGAAGAAGCGATCCTGCAACGCTTTCGGGAGTACAAGGCGGCCTGGGAGACGGATGGTGTATTTGTGATGTTGCGGCGTTTTCTGGCGGATCATGGTGTGGAGGATCTGTTTACGGATCCGGGTCTGCCCAATCCTGAGCGGACGGTGTCGAATATCCTGCAGTTGACGGAGCTCATCCACAAGGTGTCTGAGCGACGCAAATACGATGCCCGCGAGCAGCTGCAGTGGCTGAAGAAGGGGATCGATGGCGAGATCCGCGACGGCGACGAATACCAGCAGCGCATTGAAAGTGATGAGGAGGCTGTACGGATCGTGACCATTCACAAGAGCAAGGGACTGGAGTACAACATCGTGATCGCTCCGCACCTTGACTTTGTATTCAAGCGGACGCCCTTCAAGACGATCAGCTATCGTGATCCGAATGACAGTTTGTATTATACCATCGAATCCGATCTCAAAAGTCCGGAACAAGAACAGTATTGGGAGGAGCAGACCGAGCAGGAGAATCGACGCCTGCTTTATGTGGCGGTGACGCGGGCGCGTATGGCTTGCTACATCCAGGCATCGACCGCGAATTACTATTCGGGTTCGACGTTGCGATATTTCAGGAACCAGCTGGAGTTGGCGGCTCCCAATCCCGCCATCGTAGACATCGACTGGCAGATCGATGTGGACAATCGCATCGTACTACCCGTGAGGGCCAATGCGTCACAGACGGTACAGCGTGTATATGCGGAGGCGCCATCCTTTGATGCCAACCTGTTGCAGCGGCTGTGGCGTCGAACGAGTTATTCCGGCCTCAGTCCCGAGCACATGCCAGCACCGTCGCCCAAGGCGGATGGTTTTGAATCGACCTACGATGAGTTTGTATTCCGCACCATCAAACGCGGGGCGCATACTGGGAACCTGATCCACTACATCTTCGAGCGGATCGACTTTCGCAGGCCTGCTCAATGGGATGGCGTGATCGAGAAGGCAATCAAGCGATTGTCGGGCAGTCAGCCTGAGGCCTTCATCCGTCAGATGAAGGACATGCTGCGGCAGGTTGTGGAAACCATCATCATTCCGGGTGAGGATCTGCAGCTGACGCAGGTCGGTTGGGAGGATCGGTTGAGCGAGCTGGAGTTCGACTTCCCGTTGACGGAGTTTGCCACCAACCGGCTGGCGCAGTTGACGGCAGGGACGGACACGCCATTTTCCGTCAAGGCCGACCAGCAGCTGGAAGGCATCATGAACGGCAAGGTGGATCTGATCTTCCGTCATGGTGGCAAGTTCTGGATACACGACTGGAAGT
>JAJTFQ010000032.1 GCA_021299955.1 Chitinophagaceae bacterium | reverse complement strand
AGCATCTTCTGCTGCCGATCCAGGGGATCTTGTTGACCTGCGTTGCTGTTGAAGCTGGCCTTCAGTTCTTTTTTATATTTTTCGTACACCGGCCAGAACTGCTGTGCTTCTTCAGGTGTAAGGGCGAGTTCGCGCGTGAGGAAGGCTACGTGCATGGCTTCCAGTCTTTGAACACCGGGTCCGGGTTTTCCTGGCCTGCCGGGCTGCGCCAGTACGGCCACGAAGGCGGTGACCCCAAGGGTCAGGGTGATGATCTTTTTCATTTTATCTGAGTTTATGGGTTCAAAAAGGGTCTGTTAATCCACCATGGGTGGAACATCGTTGATGTAGGCTTCCAGTTCATACACTGGGATCGATTCCATCTGTTTCGCCAGGCCTTCCGGTGCTGCGAGCAGGTCGGCACTGGCCAGGAACTGTTCCGGGGTGGATGGTGTTGTAGTATTTCCGTCCATTTCGGAGCTGAATGCTACGTTCTCTGCCAGGTAGGCGCTGATGTCTTCGAAGCTGAATGCGATGGAGTCCATCGTTGTGGCGGCGGCGGGGGCGGCAGCGATTGATTCTTCTTCAACCGGCCGGTTCGTCATCAGTTGAAGCATTAGCAGCAGGCCTGCGACCGCTGCTGCCGCTGCCCCCCATCGGACGCTGTCCATTCTTTTGACCGGTGCTGGCTGAACGATGTCCGCCGCATCTATTTTATTTCTTTCGGTCTGCACATCATCCATGGCGGGCCTATTTTCATTCCAACGCCCGTTGACGCCATTCCGTTTCAATTCGCCCAGCAAGGGTGAGATCCTGTCGATCTCCCGGCGGGCGCTTTCGGGCGGGTTGGTTGTCCACCCATGCCCAATGGCTGCCAGGATCTCCCTGCGCTGCCTGGGGAAATAATTGACCGGCACCCTGAAAGGCATCGCTTTCGGCCAGTGTCCTGGCGTTTCACCATCTGTATGTTTATGCTTCGGCATGATATCTTACATATGACCTTGTTGCCAACCCTTTGGTTTAATCTTCCAGCATGGCTCTTTCCACCTTTTTGACGGCGTGGTGGTAGCTGGCTTTGAGGGCGCCTACAGAGGTGCCGAGGATCCGGCTCATCTCTTCGTAGGGCATTTCATCAAAGTATCTCAGGTTGAAAACGAGTTTTTGTTTTTCGGGCAGCTGCTGGATGGCAAGCTGCAGTTTCCATTCCATCTGCTCTGCATCGAAACCTTCTTCGGCTTTGAGTTGGTCGGTCATCCACTGCGGTACGTCCTCCATCCTCACGGCCGCTTTTTTCTTCTTCTGTTCCAGAAAGCTGAGGCTTTCGTTGGTAGCGATGCGGTACAGCCAGGTGTAGAGTTGTGCATCCTGTCGGAATCCGTTGAGCCCTTTCCAGGCTCTGATGAGGCTGTTCTGCAGGACATCGTTGGCATCTTCGTGATCGATGACCAACCTTCTGATGTGCCAGTAAAGTCGTTCCTGGTATTTGGACAGGATCGATTCAAAGGCCTTCTCTCGGGTTCCGGGGATACCGAACATCCGCAAGATTTCTCCGTCGTGCAATTGGTTTGACATGGTCATTTTGACGCCGTTTCAACAAAAAACCCGTCTTTTGGACGGGTCATTTGATGAAAGGTTTAAAACGGGCCTGTTGTGGTCATTTTCGGCCGATGACTTTTTCGGCGGCTGCCACGATATGTTCTGTTTCCAGTCCGTATTTGCGCAGGAGTTCGAGTGGTTTGCCGCTTTCTCCGAAGGTATCCTGTGTGCCGATCATTTCTATGGGGGTCGGGCATTGCGTAGCAGCGAGATGTGCGATGCTGTCGCCCAGGCCACCTATGACGTTGTGTTCTTCGGCGGTCACGGCGCAGCGGGTCTTCCGAAGGGAGGCGAGTACCGCGTCTCTGTCCAGCGGTTTGATGGTGTGGATGTTGATCACTTCTACAGAGACACCTTTTTCTTCGAGGATCCTGCCGGCTTCGACGGACTTCCAAACCATATGGCCGCAGGCGAAGATGGTTACATCGGTTCCATCCGACAGCTGCTGAGCCTTGCCTATGATGAAGGGTTCGTCCGCGGAGGTGAAGATAGGCCAAACGGGTCTGCCGAAGCGGAGATAGACGGGTCCTACATAGTCTGCAACGGCAAGGGTCGCAGCTTTTGTCTGATTGTAATCACAGGGGACGATGACGGTCATGCCCGGGAGCATTTTCATGAGTCCGATGTCTTCCAGGATCTGGTGTGTGGCACCGTCTTCGCCCAGGGTGAGGCCTGCATGGGATGCGCAGATCTTCACGTTTTTGCCGGAGTAGGCGATCGATTGCCTGATCTGGTCATAGACCCTGCCGGTAGAGAAGTTGGCGAAGGTGGTGGTGAACGGGATCTTACCCGCTGTGGCCAGTCCTGCCGCCACGCCGATCATGTTGGCTTCGGAGATGCCGCACTGTACAAACCTTTCGGGGAAGTCCTTGATGAAGGCGTTCAGCTTCATGGAACCTGCCAGGTCAGCCGTCAGGGCTATGACGTTGGGGTTGGTTTTACCGAGCTGGTGGATGCCGTCTCCGAATCCGCTGCGCGTATCTTTATGTCCGGTGGGTTGCAGGTCTTTCAGCATGTGGTCGTGGGTTTCGTTACGATGCCGCAAAGTAAAACCAAACCAATGGTAATCTGTCGGATGGGCATCGTATATTTTGGGATTGCCTGCCCGCTCAGTTGAATTTGAAGTTTTTGAGCGGGAAGGTGCGGGTCTCCTGCTGGATCTCCTGTTCCCATTTCCATGCAGTGAGCATGATATCTTCAAGTGAGTACCTGGGCTTCCATTGGAGTTCCCTTTCAGCCTTGTCCTTGTTGGCGTAGATGGCGATGACATCTCCCGGCCGGCGTTCTCCGATCCGGTAATCCAGCTTTCGTTGGTTGACCTGCTCGAACGCGGCGATGGCTTCGAGCACCGAGATACCGTTTCCGGTGCCAAGGTTGAAGATCTCGCAGCCGCTCGGATTTCGTTGTTCCATGAGGTATTTCATGGCCAGCGTATGGGCATGGGCAAGGTCGCAGACATGGATGAAGTCGCGGATGCAGGAGCCGTCGCGGGTAGGGTAATCATTTCCAAAGACGGTGAAAGGTGGGATCTTTCCGATGGCTGACTGGGTGATGACCGGCACCAGGTTCTGTGGTTTGTCAATGGGCCATTCTCCGATGATGGCGGAGGGATGGGCGCCGGCAGGGTTGAAGTAGCGCAGCAGGATGCATTGGGTGGGATTTACCCGGGCGAACTCGCGTATGATGGTTTCCCCCATCTGCTTGGTGGAGCCGTAGGGTGATTCCGCGGGCTTTTGCGGGGTTTCCTCGGTAACGGGGATGCTGTCAGGGTTTCCGTAGACGGTGCAGGAAGAGGAGAACACGAAATACGGGACCTTGTATTCTTCTATGCAGCGCAGCAGGTTGACGAGGGACGTCAGGTTGTTGTGATAATAGAGCAGGGGCTTTTCTACGGATTCCCCCACGGCCTTGTAAGCGGCGAAATGGATGACGCCGGCGATGTCGTCATTTTCGGCAAAGATCGCATGGGTGTCGTCGAAGTCACACAGGTCGACCTTGTAGTTCTTGATCTTTTGGTTAGCGATCTTTTCGACGCCTTCGAGCAGCCTGGTGCCCGATCTTGCGTTGTTATCCACGGAAATGACCTCGTATCCGTTTTCCACGAGATCGAGCAGGGTATGGCTGCCGATGTATCCGCAGCCGCCGGTGACAAGGATTTTCTTCATTGGGTTGTCTGGTATGGGGAGGTATGAAAGATATAATGCAGCGTCGGTTGTAAAGTTCAGGAGTTCAGCAGGCCGGCCAGGTAGGCACCGTAGCCGCTTTTCATAAGTGGGTCGGCCAGTCGCATGAGTTGTTGTTCATCAATGAAACCTTTTCGCCAGGCGATCTCCTCAATGCAGGCGATCTTGATGCCTTGCCGTTGTTCGATGACCTGGATGAACATCGAGGCCTGCATCAGCGAGTCGAAGGTGCCGGTGTCGAGCCAGGCGGTACCTCTTTCCAGGATGGACACTTTCAGTTTGCCACGTCTGAGATATTCGCGGTTGACGTCGGTGATCTCATATTCGCCGCGAGGGGAAGGTTTCAGGTCACGGGCGATGGATACGACCTCGTTATCGTAGAAATATAGCCCCGGCACTGCGTAGCGGCTTTTGGGGACGGCGGGCTTTTCTTCAATGGATATTGCATTGTTGTCGGCGTCAAATTCCACCACACCATAACGTTCTGGATCACTGACGTGGTAGGCATAGACGATGCCGCCGTCCGGATCGTTGTTCTTCTCCAGCATCTTGCCAAGTCCGGCGCCGTAGAAAATATTATCTCCCAGTACCAGGGCGACAGCGTCGTCTCCGATGAAATCGGCACCGATCACGAATGCCTGGGCGAGTCCGTTGGGTTCAGGTTGTTCGGCGTAGGATATCTCAAGACCCAGGTGGTGTCCGTCTCCGAAAAGTTTGCGGAACTGGGGATAGAGTCTGGTGCCTGAGCCACCCGCCAGGATGATTCCTTTCATGGTTGTGCGGTTGAACTTGTTTCTCCGGCAAATATGGCGCTTTATTCGCGGGATGACAAAGGATGGACGCTCAAATCACGCATGGACTGATGAAACAGGTTCAGATGAAGAGCCAAACCAGGTGATATACCAGCATGGCCACCAGGGCACTGACCGGGATCGTCAGGATCCAGGCCCAGAGCAGGTTGATGGTCACGCCCCAGCGAACGGCTGAGAGGCGCTTGGTAGCCCCCACCCCGATGATGGATCCGGTGATGGTGTGTGTCGTGCTGACGGGGATCTTCAGCGCCTCGGTGACGAACAGGGTGATGGCGCCGGCGGTTTCGGCGGCCACGCCTTCAAAGGGTGTCACTTTCGTGATCCGGGTGCCCATCGTCTTAATGATCTTCCATCCGCCGCTCATGGTACCAAGGCCAATGGCTGCATAACAGGCGAGGGGTACCCAAACGGGCATCTCCTCGAAGGTTTGGATGGAACCGCTGGCGATGAGTGCCGCGGTGATGATGCCCATGACCTTTTGCGCGTCATTGCCGCCGTGTCCGATGCTGAAGGCCGCAGAGGATACGAGTTGCAGCCGTTTGAACCAGATGTTGGCCCGGGTAGCGTTGAGGGTGTTCAGGAAGATGGTGAAAACTGACAGGGTGAACAGGATAAAAGCGAGCAGGATCCACTTGAAGTTCTTTCCGTAGAAGATCAGTCGCGCCAGGTAGGATTCATAATGCGTTCCCTTGGCCAGCTTTTCCGCATCGAATTCCAGGTTGGCAGACAGGAACCACACGATGCCGGCGATGACCAGTCCCGACAGTAGTTTTGGAATGATCCCTTTGCGGAAGGAGTGAATGAACCAAAGCGATATGATGAACGCCATCAGCATGCCCACCATCGGGGCGATGAAGATGAACATCACGGTCTTGAGGATGGGCTCCGAATTGATGGCACCGAATCCGGCGTGGGCAACGCCGGCACCAGCAAATCCACCGATCAGCGTATGTGAGGATGAAGAGGGGATGCCGAACCACCAGGTGAGGAGATTCCAGAAGATGGCGGCCACAAGCCCTGCGAACACGATCACCAGGCCCGCCTGACCATCCAACACATCGGCCTTCACGGTTTTAGCAATGGTGTTTGCCACGCCGTGATCCTTGAATATGAAAAAGGCTGCGAAATTGAATACTGCTGCCCAGACTACGGCCTGGAACGGGGTGAGCACTTTGGTGGAGACGACAGTGGCGATGGAGTTCGCCGCGTCATGGAAGCCGTTGATATAGTCGAAGATCAGCGCCAGGGCGATGATCGTGATGAGAAAAGTCATGTGGGGCGGGCGGTTAAGCGTACTTGATGATGATGGACTCGATCACATTGCCGGCGTCTTCGCATTTGTCGGTGGCGATCTCCATCACCTGGTATATCTCCCTCAACTTAATGACTTCTTTGGCATCTTCTTCTTCCTCGAAGAGTCGTTCAATGCACATGTCGAACAGATCATCCGCCTGGTTCTCGATGCTGTTGATACGAACCATCGCATCCGTGATCACCCGAAGGTTCTTCATGTTGCGAAGTTCCTTGACCGCCTCGTTTACCTGGATGGTGCCCTGGTGGATCAGTTCAGCAAAACGGTGGAAACCATCCTGTACGGGGTTGATTTTGTAGAAATTGATCTTCTTGGCGGAGGCGAAAATATAATCTGCGATATCATCCAGAGAACTGGCCAGATAGTGAATATCCTCCCGATCGAACGGCGTGATGAAGTTTCGTCCTAATTCGGTGAATATCTTATGTGTCAAATCATCGTTTTCGTGTTCCAGGTCTTCGATGCGGCTGATGAGGGCAACTCTTTTTTCAAAATCTGGTTCATCCACCACATCACGCAGCACTTTGCCCATTTCCATGACTCTTTCACTCACTTGCTCGAACAGTGTGAAGAAAATCCTGTCTTTGGGCAGGAAAAATTTAAGGAATGAGTTGGAAGCCATCAGTCTAAATTTCTACAAAAATATACTGATTGTTCCGAGTAAGGACTGCACCCAATCACTTAATAATTACTTAACATTGGCATAACAGAGGTTACTGATCATGAGCATATTCAAAAAGTCTATATGGTTGAAGTTTCTGAGCATAATGCTCCCATTTGTATGTTCAAACCATGCGAAGGCTCAGTTTCTCATGGATATGCTGGATACTACCAAAGAAATAGGAAAGGGTGTTTTATCGATGTACAAGCGTTTCGATCATATTCGGATCAGTGGATACATACAACCTCAGTTCCAGATCGCCTCTTCTGAAGGAGCAGAGGGTTACAGCGGGGGAAATTTCCAAGAGTTTTCCAACAACCGTTTCATGTTACGCCGCGGACGAATCCGGTTTGATTATGTGCACTTTGATGACCATAACCATCCTAAGCTGCAGTTCGTCTTTCAGTTTGACGGCACAGAACGAGGAGTGAACATCCGGGATTTCTGGGGGCGGTACTGGATGGGTAACCGGAGTATGTTCCACCTCACGACGGGGATGTTCGCCCGACCTTTTGGCTATGAGATCAATCTTTCTTCTGGAGACCGGGAGGCGCCGGAACGCGGAAGGATGTCGCAGATCCTGATGAAAACGGAACGGGATCTGGGGGTGATGTTGAGTTTTGAGCCCCAGTATGCACAGGGCTTCCTGAAAAACGTAAAGATCGATGCTGGTATTTTCAATGGTCAGGGCTTGACGGGGCCGGCGGAAACTGACAGTTACAAGGATTTCATCACCCAGGCGATGATCAAGCCTGTCAAGTTGACCAAGGGTATAAAGATCAGTGGCGGGGTCAGTCTGTTGGCCGGCGGGATCCGTCAATGGACCGATGCTGTTGCTCGGATGGGTAGTGGGTTAAACGGTGCTCCGATGTTCAAGATCGATTCCCTGGCGACCAAAACCGGAGATCGTCTTCCCCGACTTTACAAAGGCATACATGCACAATTGCAATGGAAGCATGCGCTTGGACTTACCGAATTGAGGGCAGAGCGCTGGACTGGTACCCAGACAGCTACCCGCGTAACATCGGAGACCCCAGCCGGGCCGGTGGCCGGAAGCACCGGACAATTGCTCACGCCTCATATACGCCCTTTCAGCGGGGTGTACCTGTTAATATTACATCGCATTGGCCAGTCACGCACACAGCTGGGCGTGAAATATGACAACTATGATCCAAATACGAAGGTGACCGCGTCTTCATGGGGCGGAGCGAATTCAGACCTGTCGGGAGCGGATATTCGATTTGCGACCCTGGGTGCAGGCTTTATCCGGCAGGTGACAGATAACATGAAAGTGGTGGGGTGGTATGAATGGGTCCGCAATGAAAAGACGAGCATGGTCGGTTTTACAGAGGATCTGAAAGACAACGTATTAACGCTTCGGGTCCAGTATCGATTCTAGATATGTGGATAAGTCAGCCGACTTAACAATTCCGACACATACAGTTAATATTGGCTTAACAATGTGGTAACGGGGGCGTAACACGACAAAGAGACCTTTGCGGAAACTTATCGTTGTGACATTTCCAAAAAACGCCTTCCATCCGATAATGGGCATGATCCTGATGATGATCCTGCCCATGTTTACGTCTGCACAGTCTGTAAATATTCGGGGAAGGATCATCAACACTAAGAATGAGCCGGTGCCAGGCGCTTCGATCGTAATCCAGGAGACGAAGAAGCTGGTATCCGCCAATGTGGAAGGTGAATTCAATTTTACCCTGGAGAAAGGGAAGCGTTATAGTGTCCTCGTATCCAGCACGGGATATCAAAGCAAATCAGTTGACGAGATCGATCCAGCCACCCTGGTAGATGAGCCTTTGGTCATTGTACTGGAACCCAAAGTAACGACGGGTGAGTCGATCGTAATTCGCAGTACGCGTCGTCAGGAGAGCACGGTCGCTCTGTTGACCTTCCAGCGTACGAGTTCTTCCATGGCCAGCGGTCTGGCGGCTGATTTCATCCGTCGCACCCCAGACAAGAATACCGGCGAAGTATTGAAACGCGTAAGCGGTGCCTCTATCCAGGACAACAGGTTCGTAGTGGTTCGTGGGCTTTCAGACCGATACAATGCGGCGATGCTGAATACGGCGCAGCTGCCGAGCAGTGAGCCGGATCGCAAGGCCTTCTCTTTCGATATGTTTCCAGCAGCACTGATTGACAACATTATTATTCATAAGACTGCGACGCCCGAATTTACCGGTGAATTTTCCGGCGGACTTGTTCAGGTCAATACACGTGATATTCCCACAAAAGATGTGTTGACGGTGGGTGTCGGTATTGGTTACAATAATCAATCGACTTTCAAGCCTTTCACCAGCAATGCCCGAAATAAGTTCGACTGGCTGGGGTTTGATGACGGAACGCGTAATCTTCCGGACAGTTTTCCCGCTAATGCCCGAGATTACAGGGCCCTGGGGAAAAATGCAGCCGGTGTTGCCCGTCAGGTTGCACTGTCCCAGGATTTTAGCGGTGATGTTTATCGTGAAAGCACTTCAGATGCGATGCCCATCTATAATTTCAATCTCACCTATGCGAAGACACATCGGTTCAAGCGGGGTGGTATATTGGGTACGTTGGTGGGTATGACGTATCGCAAGGCTCAGCTTATTTATGAGGTGGATCGTCGTTTTCATGAAGCGGATGGTACGGTGATCTTTGACTACAAGGATCGTCAAAATCTCTACCAGGTCAACTGGGGCGGAGTAGCCAATATCAGTTACGTGAAGGGTCGTACCAAGATCTCCTGGAAGAATCTGTTCAATCAACTCTACGAAGACAAGTATTACGTGCGTGAAGGATACAATACCAGTCGTTTGAATGACCTTAAGTTGTATTCATCCTATCTTAACCAGCGTTCACTGGCTACTACCCAGCTGGAGGGTGAACATCAGTTGAGCAAAGGAGGTATCAAGCTTCGCTGGAACGGAAATGCCGGCTATAACATGAAGACTCAGCCGGATCTTCGAACAGCGCTGTATGCACGCACCATTAACACTACCCAGCCTTTCGATATCGATCCGGATGATACCCGCCGTTTTTACAGTGAACTGCAGGATTATAGTGTAGGTGGTGGTGGCCAGCTGATTGTTCCGATGAACTGGGGTTTGAAAGACAAGCAAACCCTAAAGTTGGGGGGTGGTAATACGACTCGTTTCCGTGATTTCAGTAGCCGCATCTTCCGATACAACGTAACGAACTATAATAGTTTTATCGCTGCTAACGGACGTAAACCTGTTGATCAGGCCTTCATGCCGGATAATATGGGTAACAGCGGATTCTTATTAGAGGAGTTTACCAACAATGTTGATAGTTATTTTGGTATCTCCGTGTTGAACTCTGCATATGGCATGATGGATAACACGTTTGGTGATCTTCGTTTGATCTGGGGCCTCCGTGCTGAGAATTTCCAGCAATTGCTGACTTCCCGCACACAGACTGGTAACCGGAGTGTTCGTCTGACGGAAAAGTGGGATATGCTTCCTTCACTTAATGCCATGTTGAAGATGGGCGATAAGACGAATCTTCGCTTGTCGGGTAGTCGCACGGTGGCCCGTCCTGAGTTCAGGGAGATCGCTGAGTTTGCTTTCTACGATTATGAATTGAATTACGGTATCCTGGGTGACACGGGACTTCGTCGTTCTTCTATCATGAATTATGATGCCCGTTATGAATTCTATCCAAAGGCCGGCGAGTCGATCAGCATTGGAGCGTTCTTTAAGGATTTCACAGACCCGATAGAACTGCGTCTGGATCCGGCCAGTAACGCTGATGCCCGCAGGTATTTCTATTCAAATGCATTGAGTGCCCGTTCCATTGGTTTTGAAGTGGAAGTTCGGAAAGGGCTTGATTTCATCGCGCCGAAACTGAAGAATTTTAGCGTATTCGGCAACTACACTTACATCCGTTCTGAGGTAACCTTCAATGATCTGTCAGCCGGTAACAAGGAAGTGAAAGCTGACCGTCCTCTGCAAGGGCAGTCGCCATACCTACTGAATCTCGGACTTCAGTATACCTCGCCTGTTTTTAATGCATCACTCCTCTACAATCGGATCGGTGAGCGGCTTTCGCTGGTAGGCAACAACGAATTCCCCAACGTATTTGAACGTCCGAGGAACCTGGTCGATCTGCAAATGTCCACCAAGGTGCTTGACAAGAAAGGGGAGCTGAAGCTCAATGTATCCGATTTGTTGAATAACGCATTCTATCACTATGAGAACGTGAATGATGCCACGTCGTTTCAGGACGGTACAGATCGTCTGTTCTACGCTTATCGTCCGGGTACCACTGTTACAGTTAGTTTTAGTTATGATTTGTCACTGGGTAAAAAATAAATATAAATATCAAAACCATCGTATGAAACGTATCTTCCTGGGCCTGATGACCGCCGTGCTTTTGACGCAGGGTGCCTGTATCAAGGTCGATTTCACTGAGAACATCACGAATAACAGCAGCGGTGGCAATAATGCTGCTGACCCACAGGATCCTGCTACCAATGGTGGTATTATCCAGGGCATTTTAAACAAGAGTTATTATCTTCCGAAGGGGAAATACACGCTCAAAGGTTACGTTTACATCACTGATGGCAACATTCTCACGATTGCTCCCGGTAGTGTGATTGTGAGTGATATGACAGAGAAAGGCGCCCTGATCATTGAGCGTGGTGCTAAGCTTATTGCAGACGGCCGTGCCAACGATCCTATCGTCTTCACCAGCGGCAAAGCTATCGGTCAGCGCACCCCTGGTGACTGGGGTGGTATCATCATGCTGGGTAAAGCGCCCACCAACCGTCCTCAGGATCCGGCTCCAGTCATCGAGGGTGGTGTGGGTCGCAAATATGGTGGCACCGAGCCCAACGATGAGAGTGGTATTCTTCGTTTTGTCCGTATCGAATTTGCAGGTATCGCGGCTGAGCCCGGTTCTGAGATCAATGGTCTGACACTGGGTGGTGTCGGTTCCGGTACGATCATCGAGAATGTACAGGTATCCTTCGGCAATGATGATGCTTTCGAATTCTTTGGGGGCACCGTAAGCTGCAAAAATCTGATCGCCTTCGCTACGGCGGATGATGATTTCGATTTCGACTTTGGATATTCCGGCAAGATTCAATTCGCCATTGCCTGCCGTAAACCTGATTTTGTGGACGGTGGTGATGCCGGAAATGGTATTGAGTGCGACAACGATGGTTCCGGTTCAACTGCATCTCCCGTTACTCGTCCTCAACTCAGCAACTTTACGTTTGTAGGGCCTAACAATGCCACGGGTACTGCAGCCAATCATAATTTCGGCAATCGTTGGAGGAGAGCTACTCAATTTGTGCTGCGCAATTCCATCATGATGGGCTGGCAGAAGGCTGGCTTCTCTATGGAGTCTGACGCTACGATCAGATCTTACTTCACCGATGGTACTTCTGAGTTCAGGAACAATTTGGTTCATGCCATCGCTGCTACCTACAAATCCGGTAACCAGACCCTGGCTTCAGATGCCCTTGTAAAGGCTAAAGCTGAGGCTGAAGGCTGTATCACTTATACCAACGGTGACGATATCAAACTGACGGCTCCGTTCTATAGCACTGCTCCCAAATTTCTCCCGCAGACAGGGTCACCTGCGCTCACAGGTGCAAGCTTCACGGGTATGAACAGTTTCTTCTCCTCTGTTGCATTCCGTGGTGCCATGGGTACTACTGACTGGACGTCGAACTGGACGAACTGGGATCCCCAGAACAAGGCCTATTGATTTACTGCTTAAATAAAAAAACCGGGCATCTGAAAGATGCCCGGTTTTTTTATAGTTAAATACTTACTGACAATGTAATCTATTGTTAATGTTATGATGACCAATCCTTCATATTTACATAATACACCCTACATAGCTTCGCATGACTTAAAAATAAATATAAGTACATGGGAAGTTCAATTAAATTACTGCTTCTTCCGTTTTTCATGGGACTGTTTATCCAGTCTGTTGTTTCGCAAACAACCTTGCGCGGAAGGGTTTTGTCTTCAGATAACGGGCAGCCTGTTTCTGGCATTTCAGTTGTATTAAAGGGGAGTACTGCAGGTACTTCTACAACCCCAGACGGCTCCTTTGCCCTCAAAGCAAAAAAAGGAGATGTTATTGTGTTGAGTGGAGTCGGGATCAAGGGGCTTGAGTATACCATTTCGAATGAAGGACTTCAGACCATTCGCGTAGAAACTCAGGAAGGCCGTCTGGAAGAAGTCGTGGTAACGGCACTCGGTATTCGTAAAGACCGAAAGAAACTTGGATATGCCATCCAGGACATCAAGGGGGATGCACTGACCAGTGCGCGTGAAACAAACGTCGTTAATCAATTAGCCGGTAAAGTAGCTGGTGTAACCGTAGTGGGCAGCAATTCAGGTATTGGCGGATCTGCGCGGGTGACTATTCGGGGGGAGCGTTCCGTTGACATGAACAAGAACCAGCCTTTATATGTGGTGGATGGTGTACCGATTAGTAATTCGGTGACTGGTTCTAATGGTCGCAACAATCTTGAAGTAGATTATGGTAATGGCGCAGGATTTGTAAATCCTGACGACATTGAAAGCATCAGTGTGTTGAAAGGTCCTGCCGCATCTGCATTGTATGGTTCACGTGCAGCGAATGGTGTAATCATGATCAAGACGAAGAGCGGCGCCAGATCCAAAGGTATGGGTGTGGAGATCAACAGCAATTATACCTTACAG
Source organism: Chitinophagaceae bacterium (assembly GCA_021299955.1). Classification (GTDB taxonomy): domain Bacteria; phylum Bacteroidota; class Bacteroidia; order Chitinophagales; family Chitinophagaceae; genus Pollutibacter. The sequence continues at coordinate 8,488 of JAJTFQ010000032.1, read as the reverse complement.
TCTGCGCTGAAGCTTCCTGAATATCAAACCGTGTACGGACAGGGGAATGGCAACGGAGGTGCATTTGCTTTTGTTAACGGAGCCGGAGCAGGTTTGACAGATGGAACAGACGAGGCGTGGGGACCCGCTTTTAAGGGTCAGTCTTATCCACAGTTCAATTCACCTAGAACTTTGAACGGCCAGGTTATAGACTTTTTCGGTGGTGATTTGAATGCGCCGGCAGGTTCTGTCATAACGCCTACGCTTTGGGTGGCAGATAAAGATAATCTAAAGAATTTCCTGAATACTGGAACTGCGCTTACGAATTCAGTTTCATTTACAGGCAGCAATGATAAGGGAGATTTCCGGATGGGTTATACCCGTCTGGATGAAAAGGGGATCGTACCTAATACGGATCTCAAACGTAATTCGTTGTCATTATCTGGCAGTTATAACCTCTCAGATCGTCTGTCTGCCAAAGCATATGTATCATATATCAACAGCAACAGTGATAACAGGCCGACCATCAGTTACGGAACGGAGAGCATCATGTACCTGTTCAATTGCTGGTTGCCACCAAGTGTGAAGCTGTCAGACATGCAGCGCATGTGGATGAAGGGGTTGGAAGGTGTTCGTCAATACGGATTTAACTATAACTACCATGACAATCCTTATTTCACATTATACAAAAATACCAACGGCCAGGTTTACGATCGCATGATCGGTAATGCATCACTCAAGTACGATATACTGGACAACCTGAGTCTGAGTGTGCGTGCAGCCACAGACTGGTCAATCGAACGTCGGGAATACCGCCGGGCTTTCAGTACTCAGCGTTTCCCTTTTGGACAGTATCGTGAGGTGAATCTGCGCAATCAGGAAACGAACATTGATTTCCTCTTTGCTTATTCCAAAGAGCTGAATAAGGATTTCAGTCTGACTGCAAATTTCGGCGGCAACAATATGCAGCAGGAATCAAGGTTCGATGAAAACAATGCAGGTCAATTAAATATTCCTGATATCTATAATCTCAGTAATAGTCGTATTCCGCTGCAGGTAACACAGCGTTCAGTAGGTAAGCGCATTAACTCATTGTACGGCTCTGCAGGTGTTTCATTCCGTAATAAGATCTTTATTGACTTCACCGGTCGTAACGACTGGAGTTCAGCTTTGACCTTGCCGGAAGATCTTAAGGCATTTGGTAACGAACAGAATGCTTATTTTTATTCTTCGGTAGCGCTTAGTGCTATTGTGAGCGATATGATCAAGCTGCCGGCACCTTTCAGCTATGCAAAGTTGAGGGGCTCTTATGCCCAGGTGGGTAATGATACGGATCCCTTTACATTCACACAGTCGTTCAATCCTTCAACGGCATATGGCAATTTTCAGATCTATGGTGAGACGGATCGTCTTTCCAATCTGAGCCTAAAGCCTGAGATCAGCAATGCCATTGAGGTGGGTACAGAGATGCGTTTCTTTGGTAATCGCATTGGATTGGATCTTACCTACTATACGAGCAACACCATCAATCAGATCCTGAATATTCCATTATCCATCACTTCCGGTTATGGAAGCCGGAGCATTAACGCCGGTAAGATCAGGAACTGGGGTTATGAAGCGATGTTGAACATTCAGGGAATTCGTAGTCGTGCCTTCCAATGGACGACCGATATAAATTTTAGTGCGAACCGCAGCAAGGTCATTGAATTGCGTGATGGATTGACGAATCTGGTCATGGCCAGCCGTCGTGTCACCGTCGAAGCCCGGGTAGGTGAGCGTATGGGAGATCTATATGGCATTGGGTTCGCTCGAGTACAGAACTCGGATCCTAATGCTCCATATTACGATGCAAGTGGAAAATTTGTCGGCCAGATGGTATTTGATGCAAATAATGGTCGACCAGTTCGTACCACCAATCGCATTAAACTTGGCAATTACAACCCTGATTTCATGGTTGGTCTGAACAACAGCTTCACCTGGAAGGGCGTTAACCTGAGTTTTCTGTTTGATATCCGCAGTGGAGGTAAACTCTACAGCGAGACACAGACGGTTGGTCGTGAGGGTGGCATCATCATCGAATCGCTTGAGGGCCGTGCAGACGGATATGACCTGACCAAAGATGGTAATGGTGTGATTGGCCAGGGCGTTGTATTTGTTGGTGGTGTTCCGCAAGTAAATACGAGGAAAGTGGCTGCTCGTGAGTGGCATACAGCATGGACAGGCGGCCGTGGTATCGCTGAAGGTGTTATGTATGATGCTTCATTTATCAAGCTCAGGGAGTTGCAAATGGGATATACCATCCCAGACAAGGTTTGGGGAAAGCTACCTTTCCGTGGCGTGCATGTATCCATGGTAGGTCGTAATCTTCTGTTGTGGGATCGCGTTCCGCATGTTGATCCGGAAAATATGAGTTATGCTGGCGGGACAGCGCTGCCCGGTATCGAAAACATGGCCATACCGAGTACGCGCAGCTATGGTATCAATCTTCGTGTGAAACTTTGATCACTCGTCATTCAATAAAAATATAAGATGAAACAAATATTAATATGCATGACTTTGACGGCTTTTTTCTTGTCGTCATGTACCAAGGATTTCAGTGAAGTAAATACGGACAGGAACGTTCCTACATCTGTGCCTGCCGATCTCTTGTTAAGCGGTATCCTGAAGAATGTTGCGAATGAAAATGTTAGCATAGCGTGGGGCATTGGTAATTTGGTGGCACAATACAACGCCAAGATCCAGTTTGTAAATGAAGACCGCTATCTGTGGAACGAGCAAAATGGTATCTGGAATGCCACTTATGGTAACTATCGTAACCTTCAGAACATTCTGAAAACCTATGAAAACGATCAAACCAATGCGTACCACGGTGTTGCACTCATTCTTAAGTCATACATGTTTGATCGTCTGACAGCTGCTTATGGTGATGCGCCTTATTCAGAGGCAGGGCGCGCCAAGATCGATGGGACTTACACTCCAAAGTACGATTCACAGGAAGCCATTTACAATGGTATCCTGGCTGATCTCAAGAAAGCAAATGAGATCCTCTCTAAGAGTACAAATGCCATCGCTGGAGATCTGCTTTACAATGGTGGTACGGCTGCTATTATTAAATGGCGTCGTTTTGCCAATGCGCTTCGGGTTCGCATCTTGATGCGTCTCTCGCAAAAGAGGAGCGTGGCAGCGGAACTTCAGGCCATTGTAGGAGACCCGTCAGGCAATCCGCTTTTCACATCAAATGGAGATAATGCTGAGCTTCGTTATCTCGCCCTGTCTCCAAACCAATGGCCTTTGTACGATGCTCGCGTGGGATCTTTTGATGAGATCCGTCTGAGTAAAACCATGAGTGATCGTTTATCTGCCGTGAATGATCCTCGTCTTCCTGTCTTTGGCAGGCCATCGCAGAAGTCCATTGCGGCCGGTACTCCAAAAGTAGAAGGTATTCCCAATGGTTTGGGTGATGTGCAGGCGCTGAACTTCAATGGTGGTCCGCAGGGTGTTTCGAGGGTTGGTTACACATTTGCCTGTTTGGTATGCAATGATGCAGGTCAGCCAGCACCGGATCCCACCGCACCTCGTGGCATCCTGATGACTTATGCTCAACAGCAACTGCTGCTGGCGGAAGCACGTGAGCGTGGTCTGATCACTACGAGTGATGCGGCCAGCTATTATTCATCAGGGGTTCTCTCGAATTTTGAGTATTGGAAAATGGTGGTTCCTTCTTCATATGGTATAGATGTGACGAATGGTGCTGCTTACCTTGCCCAGGCATCTGTTGCACTGACGGGTACGACTGCACAAAAGTTGGAGCGTATACATTTTCAAAAATGGGTCGCCAACTATTTCACAGGAATGGAAGGCTGGTTTGAATGGCGCAGGACAGGAAGTCCCGCTATCATTCCCGGAGCCAATAACCTGAACAACAATCAGGTTCCTGTCCGTTTCATCTATCCGGTGATCGAACAGTCGCTGAATGGCGACAACCGCAAGGAAGCAGTGACCCGTCAGGGCGGTACCGATGATCTCAATACCAAAATGTGGTTGATCAAATGATCTGGCGTCTGCATTGATATTTCACAGAAAGCCCCTCATAAAAGGGGCTTTCTGCTTATTTTCATCCCATAACTGTAAGCCATGCGCTCTTTTCTGCTTTTTTTCGGATTGATTTCGATCTTCTCCATCGGAACTGCACAGGATATCTCCATCCTTGAGGTGCCGGGACGTGATTCGTTTGCAGCCGTTCGTCCGGGCGGTGTATCCGTCTTGCCCAGCGGTCGTTTCGTCACACCTGCGGGAAAGGTCAGGCGGATCACCCACGATCCCTTTGGCATGGCCGTTTCCCCGGATGGCCGTACGGCGGTGACCCTGCATAACGGGGTCTTCACGATCCTCCCACTAAATGCGGACAGTTCCATCCGGGTACCCGATTATGCAGGACAGATTCCTTCTCCCTTCAAAAAAGGATCACTGATAGGTGCGGCCTTCGGGCCGGATGGACGGACGGTTTACCTGAGTGGGGGCGATGCAGGTGTTGTGATCGCTTACGACATCAAGTCACTCAAAGTTTTACGTACATATGATCTGAACGGGCGGAGCGGCGACAGCACCTACGCCGAAAGTTTTGCATCCGAGCTGGTATTCCATGCCGCCAATGATGAGTTGCTCGTGCTGGACCAGGCCAACTACCGGATGGTTCGTTTCGATGTAAAGAGCGGCGCACGTAAGACATCCATTCGCACTGGAAGGCTTCCCTTCGGGATATCCCTATCTCCCGATGGCCGGCGTGCGATCGTGGCGAATGTCGGTATGGATGCATATCCGATCGTGTCGGGCATGACGCCCGATAATGCCGACAGCCTGATGATCAACCGCCATCCGTATGGTCACAATACGCCTGAGTCGATCAATGGGACAGTCATTGACGGAAGGGTCATCCCCGGCGTGGGAGATCCGAATGCGCCGGAGTCGATGAGTGTCTTCATCCTTGACCTGGTCGGAGATTCTGTCCAGTCGATCATCCGGACGGGTCTGCCTGTTGGTCACATGATCGAAGATGCAGAAGTGATCGGTGGCGCCAGTCCCAACAGCATCGCCATCCATGCGCCGTATGCTTATGTGACCAATGCCACCAATGATAACATTGCCGTGATCGATTACACGTCTGGTAAGCTGCTGCGCCATATCCCGATCCGGGCCGATGCCCGGCTGGATAAGTATCGCGGGTATCTGCCTTTCGGCATCACGATCGATCGAAAAGGGGAGCGCCTGTATGTTGCCCTGCTGGGTTTCAACGCCGTGGCCGTGATCGATACACGCACTGATCAAACACTTGGTCTCATTCCAGCCGGTTGGGGACCCACGCGTGTGTTGCTGACGCCCGATGGTTCGGAGCTGTTGGTGGCCAGCTGCCGAGGGCTTGGTGCAGGTCCCAATGGTGGCAGGGAATTCGTGGCTCCGCCGCAGGGAACCTATGTGGGAGACATACAGCTGGCGACCTTTCAGCAAGTACGTGTGCCTGATGCTGCTGAACTCGCCAGGCATACGGGTCGCGTACTCGCGAACACTTTCGTGGAAAGGAGGATCCCATCAAAGCAAAGTTTCGTTCCGGTGCTACCCGGCAGCGGCCAAACACCCATAAAGCACATCGTTTATATCACGAAGGAGAACCGGACCTATGATGAAGTGCTGGGTCAGTTAAAGACCGGCAGGGGGGATTCAACGCTGGCACGTTTCGGTCTGCGGTCTGATGTACGTGTGAAAAATAAATCAAACGGAAAGATGGATTCGCTGGTCATTCGTGGCGCTGATGTGTCGCCGAATCATCATCGCATCGCCAATCAGTTTGCCTTCTCTGATAATTTTTATTGTGACAGCGACGCCTCCATCCACGGGCATCACTGGATGATGGGTGTGATCCCGAACGAATGGGTGGAAACTAATTCAAACACCAGCAAGACCGCAAACATATTCTCTCCTGCGCCGGGCAGGCGATTCCCCGGATCGACGGGCAGTATGGATCCCGAAGATTTTGCCGAGACGGGCGGTCTATGGGAAGCCCTCGTTCGCAAGGGCGTATCTTTTTACAACTTCGGAGAGGCCAATGAAACCGCGCATGTGCGGGAGGAATGGAATGATACGGCCACGGGTGCCGCTCATGCTGTGATGGTACCCATGCAACAGGCGCTATACACCCGCACCAGTCGCGATTACGCCGGGTATAACACCAACGTGCCGGACCAGCTGCGCAGCGATCAGTTTGAACGTGAGTTCACGAAGAAGTGGCTGAAAGGGAAGGAACGTATGCCTTCGCTGATCACCATCCAGTTGCCGAACGACCACACGGCTTCTCCCAGACCGGACCATGGTTATCCATACACGCACAGTTATATGGCGGATAATGATCTGGCACTCGGCCGTATGCTGCATTTTCTTTCCCGCACACCATACTGGAAGAATATGCTGGTGATCGTGACGGAAGATGACCCGCAGGGCGGTGTTGACCATGTTGATGCTCATCGCAGCATCCTGATGATGGCCGGGCCATATGTAAAGAAGGGTTATGCTTCACATACGCATGGCAATTTCGGATCCATTCTGCGATTGATCTACAACTTGCTGGGCGTTCCCTATGTGAATCAATATGACGTTACCGCCTCTCATCTGTCAGACTTCTTCACGGATAAGCCGGACTTCAAACCGTACAACCTGACATTCCCTGACAAGCGGGTGTTCGATCCTAAGCTGGCCATGAAGCGATATGGCCGCGAGACAGACTGGAGAAAAGTGCTGCAAGGACCTAAGATGGATGACGAGCAGGATCAGCGCAGCGGAGAATATCGCGAGAAATAAATAAATCAAAGCCCCGTGTAGACACACGGGGCTTACCGATTGACTGTTTATGAAAAAAACGAACTTGAGTTCATTCAGATAGGTGAGGGCCATCCCGTGACGGCCCTCGTAGCAACAGCGCACATCCGTGCTGCCGCAATCATGTCGCGAATGTCTATCTGCAAGATGAATTGAATATGAATTTCATCAGGATCGGCGTGAACAAATGATGAAATCCTTTTCTTTGCTCAGATGTCCATCGCAGGTCTGCCGGCAAACAGGCATCCAATCAATTACAATCAACCAACATGAGCCATTACTTCAAACTGCTTTCCTTCGCACTGTTCCTGACCTCAGGGGTTGTAAGATCCCAGTCGCAGCCCGTGACGCTGCCCAACGGCTGGCACCTCACGCCGGCGGGTCGTTCATTCCCGCTGGGGGATCTCCCGCTGAATTTGGAAGTGAGTCGCAGCGGGCGATACATGGCCGTGACGAACAACGGCCAGAGCACGCAGATGATCCAGCTGGTGGACACGAAGACGGAGCGTGTGACGGATTCCGTTGAGATCGGAAAATCATGGTATGGACTGGCCTTTAGTTCGGATGAGCGTACATTGTACGTATCCGGTGGTCATGACAACTGGATCGTGCGCTATGCCGTCGATGGCGGTAAACTCAGGCGTCGCGATAGCATTGTGCTCGACAAGCCATGGCCGGTGCGGGTTGGGCCTGCAGGTATCGCGCTGGATGAAAAGCGCAGCAGGCTGTATGTAGTGACACGTGAAGACCGCAAACTATACGTGCTGGATACCGATCGTAAGACGGTTGTCGCGCGATACGGCCTGGATGCAGAGGCCTATGATTGCAAGCTTTCTCCGAATGGGAATGAGTTATACATCAGCTGCTGGGGTTGCGATAAGATCCTGCGTTTTGACCTGCAGCGCAATGTATGGCGGACGCCGATCAGTGTAGGAGATAATCCCAATGAGATGTTGTTGACCCGTGATGGGAAACAGCTATACGTATGCAATGCGAATGACAACAGCGTGTCGGTCATAGACCTTGCATTGGGACGAGTCACAGAAACGCTTGACGCAGCCTTGTTCCCAAATTCACCGAGCGGATCGACGTCCAATAGCATGGCGCTGGATCCTGTTCGTCAGCGGCTTTTTATCGCCAATGCCAACAACAATTGCCTGGCAGTTTTTGATGTGAGTCGGAAAGGCGCCAGTCGCTCATTGGGCTTCATCCCGACAGGCTGGTATCCCACCAGTGTCCGGTATCTAAACGGAAAGCTCTGGGTGGCCAATGGCAAAGGCATGACTTCGAAGGCCAATCCCTTCGGGCCTTCACCGATCCGTAAGCGCGAGGAGGTCATCCATCACGGCTTTTCCACGAAGGATCCGGGGCAGGTTGAATACATAGCCGGTCTGTTCAAAGGCTCGATGAGCATCATCCCGACGCCGGATGAAGCGAAGTTGGCTGCCTATTCCCGTCAGGTATATGCCAACACGCCGTATACGCTGAGGAAGACGGAACTGGCGGATTCCACGGCGCCGGGTTTCCCAATCCCGATGCGGGCGGGACAGACCTCTCCGATCAAGTATGTCTTTTATGTCATCAAGGAGAACCGGACCTACGACCAGGTGCTGGCAGATGTACCCGGCGGACGGGGAGATAC
>JAJTFQ010000197.1 GCA_021299955.1 Chitinophagaceae bacterium | reverse complement strand
CGCACCCTGTCATGGTAGAGACGCGATTCATCGCGTCTATCGGCGACGGGGCCTGCAGGTGATCCGGGAGGCATGCATCCGAGCCGATTTCACTGGGCTAGCACGTCCGATCTTCCGGAAATTCGCAGGGGTCAAAGGCGGTTTGACTAAAGGTCAATCACGATGGTTCCAAGGCACTACGCCATGAAAACATCAAAAGATCACGCGCATTTGGCCTTCTCCTGATTGAGGGCGGCTTGTACAGCCTTACTGAGCTGTGCATGATTGGGCACCCCCGTGAACCGCTCTCCGTTGATGAAGATGGCCGGAACCTCCCGAACACCCATTTCCAGGCCTTCGAGCAGATCGGCGCGGACCGTCCACCCAAATACCGAGTCGGTCAGATGTGCGATGAAATTTTTGTCCTTGACACCCGCCTCTATGGCATATTCGCGCAGACTGATACTACCAAGGTTGCGCCGGTGGCGGAAGAGCAGATCATGCATCTCCCAGAATCGGCCATGCTGTGAGGCGGCGACAGAAGCCTCCGCGGCTTTGTGCGCCCGCTGGTGCACCTGCGTCAGCGGAAAATGACGGAACTGGAACCGGAGCTTACCTGAGAATGCCTCCAGCAACTGGGCGATCACCGGTTGCAGCTTCGCACAGGCCTCACTCTCATAATCCCCGAACTCCACCAGGGAGACAGGGGCCGATTTATCCCCCACCCATATGTGCTTGGGTGGAATGATGTCGATCGCTTTGTTCTTATGGGACATGATCAATGATTTTCGATGTGTAATCCGCAGTCACCTGCATTCAATAAAAAGGGCCATCGACCGGGCGATGACCCTTCTTCAACACATTAGACGCAGATTGGTGTTAAAAAATGCGCCTGCTCCTTGTTAAATAATTGTTATAGCCTTAAGATCAGGCGATAGCGGGTTCCGTCGTGTCGTTCCGGAAAACAACCACCCCGTCGAAGACGTCCACCATCACAGGATGACGGCGATCAATATCCCCGGCCAGGATCCGTCTGGAGAGCTGGTTAACGATCTCCTTCTGGATCAGCCGCTTCAGTGGACGAGCACCGAATTGAGGATCGAATCCATTCTCTGCCAGGAAGTCGATCGCGTAATCCGTGAACCGGAGGTCGATACCGCTCACTGCCACCAGCTTGCGCAGGTTAGCGAGCTGGATGCCGATGATATTGCGGATCTCCCTTTTCATCAGGGGCTGGAACATGATGATCTCATCCACACGATTGAGGAATTCCGGTCGGATGGTTTGTCTCAACAACGCCATCACATCTACTTTAGCCCGGTTTGCAGCCACTTCAAGTTCGTCCTCACCGATGCCCTCGTATGCCTCCTGGATCAAATGACTGCCGATGTTGCTGGTCATGATGATGATCGTATTCTTGAAGTTCACCATCCGGCCCTTGTTATCCGTCAGCCGGCCGTCGTCGAGCACCTGGAGCATGACGTTCCAAACATCAGGATGCGCCTTTTCGATCTCGTCGAGCAGCACGACACTGTAAGGTTTGCGGCGAACGGACTCGGTCAGCTGACCTCCCTCGTCGTATCCGACATAGCCCGGAGGCGCGCCTACCAGTCTGGACACCGTATGCTTTTCCTGGTATTCGCTCATGTCGATGCGGGTCATCATGCTCTCGTCATCGAACAGGTATTCCGCCAGGGCCTTTGCCAGCTCCGTCTTACCGACCCCGGTGGTGCCGAGGAAGATGAAGGAGCCGATGGGTTTCTTTGGGTCCTGAAGACCTGCGCGGCTGCGCCGGATGGCATCTGCCACGGCCGTGATGGCTTCTTCCTGTCCGACGACCCGTTCGTGCAGATGGTCTTCGAGTTGCAGGAGTTTTTCCCGGTCGCTCTGTAACATCTTCGACACCGGGATCCCGGTCGCCTTGGCGACATTCTCCGCGATGTCTTCTGCATCGACCTCCTCTTTGAGCAGGCGCTTCTCGCCGGAGCTCGCGAGTTGTTCGGTGAGTTTAACGATCAGGGCCTCCTGCTCCTTGACCTTTCCGTACCGGATCTCTGCCACCTGACCATAATGTCCTTCACGCTCTGCCCGTTCGGCCTGCAGTTTGAGCTGCTCAATGGCCGCCTTGGCTGTTTGCACCTGCTCCACCAGTTCCTTCTCCTGCTGCCATTTGGCCTTCAGGGTATCCCTTTCGACGGCGAGATTAGCGATCTCGGTATGCAGTTCCTTCAGTTTGACCTCGTCGTCTTCCCGTTTGATGGCCTCCCTTTCGATCTCCAGCTGCCGGATCTGCCGTTCGAGTTTATCGAGCTCTTCGGGCATCGAGTTCATCTCAAGCCTCAGTTTGGCAGCGCTTTCGTCGATCAGATCGATGGCCTTGTCGGGCAGGAAACGATCGGTGATATATCGGCTGGATAGTTCCACGGCCGCGATGATGGCTTCGTCCTTGATGCGCACATGGTGGTGCGTCTCATAACGATCTTTCAATCCACGCAGGATCGAGATCGCATCCTCCGGCGAGGGCTCATCGATCATCACCTTCTGGAAGCGTCGTTCCAGCGCCTTGTCTTTTTCGAAAAATTTCTGGAATTCATTGAGTGTGGTGGCACCCACAGCCCGCAGTTCTCCTCTGGCCCCCTTCAGTCGCTCCTCAAATTCACCCTTGTACTTGGCACCGGCGATCAGCTGACCCATGTCGAGGGCATAGATGATCTTGGATTTCAGGTTCTCGGGGACGTCACCGTTGACGATCCTCATGGCCAGGCCTTCGGCGATGGCCGTCTTACCCACGCCGGGTTCACCGACGAGGATCGGATTGTTCTTGGACCGGCGGGTCAGGATATGCAGGGTGCGGCGGATCTCCTCATCCCGTCCGATGACCGGATCGAGCTTACCCTGACGTGCCATTTCATTGAGATTCCGGGCGTATTTATTGAGTGCATTGAATTGGGTCTCCTGGGTCTGGCTCTTCACGGTTTCGCCCTTTCGTAGCTCCCGGATGGCAGCCGTAAGACCTTTTTCAGTCAGTCCCGCATCCTTCAGGATCTTTGCGGTCTGGTCGCCGCCCTGCAGGAGTCCGAGCAGGATATGCTCCGGTGTGACGAACTCGTCGCCGAATCCCTTCAGCAGGGAACCTGCCCGTAGCAGGGCCTGATTGGCTTCTCGACCCAGTGCCTGCGCCGGTTCGGCATCTGTTTTCGGCAAACGGCTGACCAGTTCTTTCAGTTTAGTGTCAACCAATCCGAGACCGACGTTGTTCTTTTTGAGCAAGTATTCTACCGGCGAATCTTTCTGACCCAGCAATGCCAGGAGCAGATGCTCCGTTTCAATGTTCGGGTTCCGTTGGTTGAAGGCCAGCTGTTGAGCCTGTTGCACCACTTCCTGTGCCCTGATCGTATAATTGCTTAAATTCATGGCTTGAAGTTTTAGTTGATGAGACCCCAACAAATTGCACTCCAATCCCAAATCCCCGCAACTATGTCAGTAAATCTTACATCGGCCTGCCATTTGTGCAGTCGAATTTTGTTTTTTCTGCTTTTTTTTCAGGGGGCCATGGCGCAACGTGATTTCACAGGGATCGACGGGGTGCTGTCGCTCCATCAGAAGACCCTGGGCAAAGACCTGGTGATCCTGGTGGGGAAGGACGGTAAAACGGTATATCAGAAGCAGTCGCCGGAATTCAACGCCAAGATGCCTGTGGCGATCGAGCATGCCAGCACCTGGCTGACGGCGGCGGTGGTGATGAGTCTGGTCGATGCCGGAAAGATCAATCTGGACGACAAAGTGAGTAAGTATATCCCGCTATTCAACAAGTACTTCAAGGGATACATCACGATCCGGCAGTGTTTGGCGCATACGACAGGGATCGAGGCGGAGGCGGCCGGGGTGTTGCGACTGGCGCAGAAAAACAAGTTTGAGAATCTCGAAGAAGAGGTGAATCATTATGTGACGAAGCGCGAGATCGTCACCAACGCCGGGGAGGCCTTTCATTACAGCCAGGTGGGACCGAACATCGCTGCGCGGGTGGTGGAGATCGTGACGAAAAAGACGTTCGACCGGATCGCGCAGGAGAAGATCCTGAGACCAGTGGGGATGCGCACCACCAGTTTTTACAGCGAAAGTGGCGGTATCAATCCGGCCCTGGGTGCCACGGCCTCAGCGCAGGATTATCTGAATTTCATGACGATGTTGCTCAACAAAGGGATGTTCAACGGGAAGCGGGTGCTCAGCGAAGCTGCTGTCGCTGAATTGATGAAGCCGCAGTTCGCAGACCGACCGGTCAGGTCGACGCTCGATATCTGCAAGGGCATGACACATGGCCTGGGTGCCTGGGTCCTGGAAACAGATCCGGCCGGAAATCCGAGCAGCATCGGCTGTCCGTCGCTGACCGGCATCTGGCCCTGGATCGATCTGAAACGCGGGTATGCGGCAGTGATCCTGCCGGCAAAATCTCCTGCCGGCACCATGCGGACCGACATCTACGGACTGATCCGCGATGAGATCGATGCCAAGATGCAATAGTCAATCCCGCAAAACTGATGACTACCCAGGATCGGCTGGCGGAGACCCACACGCGGATCGTAAAGTCAGAGGCTGCCGCTCTGGGTTTCGAGGCCTGCGGCATCGCCCGGGCCGAACGGCTCGACGATGATGCCCGCAGGCTGGAACGCTGGCTCTCGCAGGGGATGAACGGCGGCATGTCGTACATGGAAAGACATTTCGATCTGCGGATCGATCCCACCCGGCTGGTGCCCGGTGCCCGATCTGTCATCACCCTGCTGATGAGCTATCATCAGGAAGAGACGCAGGTACCCGGTGCGCCAAAGATCGCATCCTACGCCTGGGGCGCGGATTATCACGAGGTGATCCGGGCAAAACTCAATCAACTGCTTGATGTTATAAGGAACCAGATCGGTGCCATCGACGGGCGGGGATTCGTTGATTCGGCACCGGTGCTGGAGCGGAGCTGGGCACAGCGTGCGGGACTGGGATGGGTGGGACGCAACGGAAATCTTATCAACCGGTCGATGGGTTCTGAATTCTTCATCGCCACGTTGATCACGGATCTGGAGTTGATGGCAGATGATCCATTCGCAAAAGACTGGTGCGGTAGCTGCCGCCGATGCATCGATGCCTGTCCTACGGAAGCCATCCTGCCAGACAAAGTGGTGGACGGCTCGAAATGCATCTCCTATTTCACCATCGAATTGAAGGACAACATCATCCCCCGGGAGATGCAGGGCAAATTCGATGACTGGATGTTCGGCTGTGATGTGTGCCAGGATGTTTGTCCCTGGAACCGTTTTGCGAAACCCACACGGGAGGCGGCGTTCCAGCCGCTGCCGGAGATCCTGAATTTCACGACCCGCGAATGGGAGGCCTTGACAGAGGATGCGTTTCGGAAGATCTTCCGGCATTCACCACTTAAACGCTCGAAACATACGGGCATCATGCGAAACTTGTCGTTCCTGAGATCATCGGCAGATCAGATATCTCAAACATGAGAAAGCCCCGCTGTCAAAGACAAGCAGGGCTTTCAGGACTCAACCAAAACCTCCCAATTCATGCTGAAAACTGCGGCGAAAGAATATTGGATACGACATTGAGTGCTCCATTCCGCATTTTCAGAACATATACTTTTTTTTCATCCCACGCTGTTTGAAATTTCTGTCGAATGCTGCTGACAGGAACAAAGTTGCACGAAGGACAGGTATGGACTGATGACGGTGATCAGTCGGAAAACTGATCCTGGTTAGTCCCGGCATTGACATACAATGATGATAGTGACCGGCATCGACGTATTTTTGCGCAAAGCGCATCCCTTGCCGGCAGACATCCTTCTGATCACTCCGCCCTTTACTCAGCTCAACACACCCTATCCGGCCACGGCCTATCTGAAGGGATTCCTGCAGACACGGGGATTCGTTGCGGAGCAGTGCGACCTCGGCATTGATACCATGCTGCGTATCTTTTCACGGGCAGGCATGACCACTTTGTTTGCGGAGATCGTCGATCGTCCGGAAGCTTCGCCGAACATCGCCCGCATGATCGCGCTGCAGGATGAGTATATCCGCAACATCGACGATGCCATCCGATACCTGCAGGGAAGAAACCCCACGCTGGCGCATCGCATCGCCCAGCGCAATCTGTTGCCCGAGGCGGGCCGGTTTGCACAAGTCGCGGACCTGGAATGGGCTTTCGGCACCATGGGCGTGCAGGACAGAGCCCGGCATATCGCAACGCTTTTCCTGGAAGATCTCTCAGATCTGATCCGTGAGACGACCGATCGATGGTTCGGGTTCACCCGCTATGCGGAGCGCATTGCCCGGTCCGCCGAACGCTTTGATGCACTGGAAGAGGCCCTGACAGGTCCCGAAAGCTTTACAGACCGATACATGCTCGACATCTTACGGTCACGCATAGCCGAAACAGAACCGTCTGTCGTGGCCTTATCCGTTCCCTTCCCCGGGAACCTTTACGCAGCCTTGCGTTGCGGACAGTGGTTGCATACTCATCGCCCCGAGATCCGGGTGGCACTCGGTGGCGGATATGCGAATACGGAACTGCGATCCCTGAAAGACACGGATTACAAACAGACCGAAACCGGCACACCTGATTACGACGGGCTGCCCCTGGACCAATATATCTCCGCCATAGAAGTGCTTAATCCGATGCACCGGCTGTGGAGCGACGGGCGCTGGAACAAGCTCACCATGGCGCACGGCTGCTACTGGGGCAAATGCACTTTCTGCGACATCTCGCTGGATTACATCAAACGCTACGAGCCGTTGACCGCTGCGATCCTCTGCGACCGCATGCAGGAGCTGACGGAACGCACGGGGGTCAACGGTTTTCATTTTGTGGATGAAGCAGCACCACCCTCACTGATGAAGGCGCTCTCCCTGGAGATCCTGAAACGCGGCATGGTGGTCAGCTGGTGGACGAATATCCGGTTTGAAAAGAGTTTCACGCGGGATCTCTGCCAGTTGCTGCGCCGGGCCGGCTGTATTGGTGTATCCGGCGGACTGGAAGTGGCCTCCGATCGCCTGCTCACCCTGATCCAAAAGGGCATCACGGTCGAACAGGTCGCCCGGGTGAACCGGCATTTTACGGAAGCAGGCATCATGGTCCACGCTTATCTCATGTATGGATTTCCAAGCCAGTCTGCCCAGGAGACCATCGATTCGATGGAGATGGTCCGGCAGATGTTTGAGACCGGGATCCTGCAATCGGCCTACTGGCATCAGTTCACGATGACGGCGCATAGTCCCGTCGGCATGGATCCGGACGCCTACGGGGTTAAACCAGTAAGTTCCGATGTCGGAGATTTCGCCCGCAATGATATCCCCCATGAAGATCCGCGTGGGGCCGATCACGAACAGTTCGCCTGGGGACTGCAGAAATCACTGCTCAACTGGATGCATGGCCATGGCATCGACCAGCCCCTGCACAAATGGTTCGAATTCCCGGTTCCCCGCACTTCGGTGGCGAAGGATTTCATGCGCAACTGCCTCAATACAGAGGAGTATCTGCCGCTGAAACCGGATACCAAATGGGTGTGGCTGGGTGGGAAACCCTCGCTGAACATCAGCACCCGCGCGAAGAAAGGCAACACTTGGGAAGTCGCGGAACTCAGCGTGGAAACCCCTCAGGAAACCATGGTCATTCGTACCGACCCGGCGCAGGGACGCTGGCTGGCGGACTACCTGACACGCATGACCGAAAAACCGGACCGGACCTTCCTCACGCGCGAAGCGGAAGAGGATTATATGGCAGTCGGACTTGAGGATTTCGGGCTGTTCTGGGATAACAAACCTGTGAATGGATTATGGAAGGCGGGGTTATTGAAGGTATGAGCAGCCCCTTGTATTTATTTCATCATGGTGGTATCCTGCGGTCCCACTTCCGCAGCCTCCGCATGCAATATCTCCTTCAGTTTATCGAGGCTTCCCTGTAATAGCGGTCCCTTCATATCACCCGCCATAATGCCGTAGAATTTCTCCCAGGGATACCATTTCAGATCTTCGATCACATACCAGACAACCTGCACCGAATCCGTCCCGTTTTGCTGAACCGCAAAGCCCGACTCCATCGGTCGTCCGCTGCCCATATTGAGTCGGGTGACCAGTCCGCCATCATTATCAGCCGTGACCGTAAAGCCATGGGATACCCCCCGTGGATCCTTCCATGCCAGAGAGGCTCCGTTGGACGCCGTAGCGGATGAGACCCTGATATCTGAAGCATCGGTCAGCAAGAGGTTCCATGAAGCCCAACCATTGAAGTCTTTCAATTTTTCGGTTACCCGTTCCCGTGAGACACCAACCTTCACCCACCGCGAATTCATCACTGATCCGGGCAATAAGGAAGAGATGGCGGTCAGGACGAGTGCCAGGCCGGTCATGACAAAAAATATCGATTTGACAGCTTTCATGTATTCATATTTATTCCCACCGGAATACCCTGACAGCGATGGCATAGACGGCTACTCCCCAGAGTGCAAGGTATCCGATCTCCCGACCACAATCTGTGATATGTGCCCCTTCAAAGGCGATGTTGCGCATGGCTTCATTCAGATGGGTCAGTGGCAGCACGCGGCACACCGGCTGCAGCCAGGTCGGAAAGTTCTCCACCGGAAAGAAGGTGCCGGCCAGCAGGAACTGTGGCAGGGTCACCAGGTTGGAGAAGGGAGGGATCGCGCTTTCTGACCGGGCCAATCCGCTGACGATGAAACCGAATCCCATGAACACAACCAGACCGAGCAGAGACAGCAACAGCATCTCGGAAAAGGTCGTCCAGCCGTTGACCAGGGTGAAATCAAAGGCGAAATGTCCGACCGACAGGATCACCACGGCCGTCAGCAACTGAAAAACCACCCTGCCCAGTCCTTCTCCGATGATGATCGTCGGGCGACTGACGGGCGTGGCGAAGAAGCGCTTCAGGACCAGGGTCTGACGGAGGTTATAGAAGAGAAAAGCCACGCCGAAAACCCCGGCACTGAGCAGTGAGAAGCCCAGCTGGCCGGGTAAGACGAAGTCGATCGTCCGGTAAACACGGCCCGGGACTTCCACTGATTCCATGAAGGCATAGACCGGACGATTCGGGTCTGCTGAGCGTTCCACTTCTCCGATCGTTCGCAATATGACCGATTGCAGGAGTCCGATCCGGTCACCGGAGGCAGAAGATGACGTTACTACGACCCGGTATTTCGGGTATCCAACGGGGTTGACGGGATCGATCCGCAGCAGCGCCGTGATGCGTCCTTTCTCCAGGTCGGTGCGGATG
>JAJTFQ010000031.1 GCA_021299955.1 Chitinophagaceae bacterium | reverse complement strand
GACGATGGTAAGGTCTGCCAGGGCGGCGATATCCACTTCACTCTGGCCTACGCCGACGGTTTCGATGATGATGCGGTCGAAAGGACATGCAGAAAGAAAGGTCGCCATCTCCCAGATGGCAGGATGCAATCCCCCGAGGGCGCCACGGCTGGCCAGGGAGCGAATATAGACGTCCGGATGGTCGTGCCACCGGTTCATCCGGATCCGGTCACCCAGGAGCGCGCCTTGGTGGAAGGGTGAGCTGGGGTCGACGCAGAGCACGGCTACCCGCTGACCGGCGGCCAGCATCTCCGCAATGAGAGCATCGGTCAGGGTGCTCTTTCCGGCGCCCGGCGGACCCGTGATGCCGATGATGCGTCGTCCGGGCCGTGCCGGGAGGCTTGCCAGCCGTCCGGGGATATCCGGCCCGTCACGTTCGATCTGCGACAGGCAGCGGGCGATGCTTCGGACATCTCCCTGCAGCGCACGATCCCAAAGTTCCGGAGGCTGTTCGTCGGTTTTCGGCATTTGCGTTCTAATTTCGGTCGTCGGCCAGACCTCAAAATTATCGAATTCATGCAAGTAGCCCGGCAGTTGCAACGATATGGGATTCCGTTCAGTCTTGTACTGATGTGGAGCGGGGTCTTCTGGAGTCGAGCGCTACTGTCCATTGGCATGGGGCTGCTGGTCATCTGCTCGCTGCTGACCGTGGGCTTCGCAGAGAACTGGCGGAACCTGAGAAGATCGCCCTACCTGATCTGTTTGGTCACCCTCTTCCTCATTCCGCTGATCACCCTCGCCTGGAGCGATGACCTGCGCTGGTGGCTGAAGGTCATGCAGGATAAGCTGCCGCTGCTGTGTATTCCCTTCTGTTGCCTGGCCCTGCAACGGATCGATGAGGGGATGCGTAGACATCTCCTTCGGTTTGCCCTGGCTGTAGTGGCATTATCGGTGGCAAGATCAAGCATCGGTTACCTGATGAACTACCGGGAGGTCACGGAAGCCTACCTGAAGGCGAAGGTGATGGCGGTGGACATGCATGGTGACCATGTCCGCTACGGGTGGCTGATGGCCCTGATCTTCGCCTGGCTCCTGCATGGTGTCACCGAACAGACTGCATCCTTCAGCCGCAGAGAATACCGGGCAGCCATCGCTCTGACGGTAGTGATCGCCATCTACCTGCACTTGCTGGCTTCGAAGACCGGACTAATGGGTATGTATCTCTCGCTGGGCATCTGGGTGCTCTATCACCGACGGAAAGTGTGGGTCAGATGGATGGCCGCAGGGACCCTGCTGCTGCCCGTACTCGCCTGGTTTCTGCTGCCGACCTTCCGGAACCGGTTAAAATTCATCCGGTGGGATTTCCAGCATTACACGCGCGGTGGCTACACGGAAGGGCTGTCCGATACACCCAGGGTGCTATCTTTCGATGCCGGGCGTCAGTTGGTGGAGGCGCATCCCTGGCTGGGGACAGGCTTCGGCGACCTGCGCGGCAGCATGAACGACTGGTACGGACAGCATGCGCCATTCATGAAGGAATATGAGCAGCTGCTGCCCAGCAACGAGGTACTGCTGCATGCAGCGGCCGCCGGCATCCCCCTGACGGTCCTGTTCCTAGCCGTGATCCTGATCCCCTTCGGAATGCCCGGACACCGCCGGTCAGCCGCCTGGATCAGCTTCCATGCCATGGCGCTGGCAGGTTTCATGTACGAGATCGGCCTCGAAACCCAGTTCGGCATCTTCATCTATGCTTTCATGGGCTGCTGGGTATGGCTATTCCCCGGCGGGAGGGTCCGCGGTGTAAGCACCGAAATCATCAACCCATCATCTAAAATCACCCCGCCATGATGAACTTCATCCCCATATTTCCGCTGTCGATCGTCGTCTTTCCGGGCGAAAATCTGAACCTGCATATTTTCGAACCCAGGTACCGGCAGCTGATCCGTGAATGCTCCGATTCGGGCAAGCCCTTCGGAATCCCGGTGGTCATGGATAACCGGCTGCGCGAGCTTGGGACGCTTGTAGAAGTGACCGAGATCTCCAGGACCTACGAAGACGGCAAAATGGACATCCGCTGCCGGGGGATCTCTGTTTTCCGGATGATGGAATTCATCGCTGAAGTGCCCGATAAGCTAT
The DNA here is from genome assembly GCA_021299955.1 of Chitinophagaceae bacterium. Taxonomy (GTDB): domain Bacteria; phylum Bacteroidota; class Bacteroidia; order Chitinophagales; family Chitinophagaceae; genus Pollutibacter. Next base: position 15,237 of record JAJTFQ010000031.1, on the reverse strand, counting down.
ACAGCGGCGCGATCGTAGACTATCCTCCGAACGACCTGACGGCCAGGCCCCGGTTGATTCGAAAAGTCAGGGACGGCCTGCTGCAACTGCATACCATGCTCAGTATTTCCAAGCCGCTGCCGGACAAGGGAGACGACCTGCTCTCGTATGATCTGGCGCACCACCTGGGACTCCCACAGGCGGCAGAATATGAACTCCTGGCGCATTTCGACGAACGACAGCGACTGGAGCTGCTTAGGCGCCACCTGCAGCGTGCCCTGCCCATCGTCAGCGGCATGGAGGCCCTGAAAGAGCGGGTAAAACTGAACGGACATTTCCGCGACCTCTCCGGCATGGATTTCAACATCGATTGGAAGAAGGACTGATCACGACACGGGAAAAAACGAATGCATGAAAACGCTTTGCCTTGACTTCGGAAACACACGCCTGAAATATGCCCTGTTCGAGGCAGATCGCCTCATGGAAACCGCCGTACTGGCGGACGGCGGTCCCGGCACCATGCGGGATGTACTGGAAAAACACCAGCCCGATAAGGCGATCCTTTCCTCTGTCATCGCGCACGATACGGAAACGGAAGCCATGCTGGCGGATGCCTGCCGGTTTCACAGGTTGTCGCATGAAACGAAGTTGCCGATCACGGTGCCCGTCGGGCAGCCTGAGGAGATGGGTGCCGACCGGCTGGCGCTCGCCGCCGCCGCCGTGCACTTTTTCCCCGGTAAGAACAACCTGGTGATCGGGCTGGGTACAGCCATCACCTACAATTTCATCAACCAGTACAATCAGTTCATCGGCGGGGCCATTTCACCGGGCATGGAGATGCGGTTCAAGTCGCTGCACGACTACACGGCGCTCCTCCCCCTGATCAAAAAAGGGTGGGATTTTCCGCTGGTCGGTTATGATACCCGGACCAATATCCTTAGCGGCGTGGTGATGGGTATGGCCAAGGAGATCGACGGCATGATCGGGGCTCATGCCGAGAAATACGACAACTTTAACGCGGTCTTAACCGGAGGAGATAACGGCTATTTTGCAGGCCTGCTAAAAAATAGGATATTTGCCGACTCCGATTTTTTATTCAAAGGCCTGTATGCAATCAGCGAAACCAATAACAAACTGTAAACGAGCCGTTTATGCATTTTCGGTTCTGCTGATATCTTCGTTAGCCACCCGGGCTCAGGAGAACTCTCCCTACTCCCGCTTTGGATTGGGCGACCAGTTATCCGGCCAGAATATCCTCAGCCGGGCCATGGGTGGCCTCTCAATTCCTTACAGTGACTATCAGTCCGTCAACTTCATCAACCCGGCCAGTTACGCACAACTGAAGGTGACAACGCTGGATGTGGGGGTCGACATCAGTTCGCGCACCCTGCGCACGACCGAGCCTGTCCAGAAATACACCTCCCGATACATGATCCCCAGCTATCTGCAACTTGGTGTGCCGTTGAGCAAGAAAGGAAATTGGGGTATGAATTTCGGGATGCGGCCGCTGACCCGCATCAATTACAATCTCCGGTCCAGCGGCAGGCTGAGCGGCATCGACAGCGTAGCATATAACTACATTGGTAATGGTGGTTCCTATCAGGCTTTCGTCGGCACGGGCATCGGTACCAAGAACTTTTCGGTCGGCGTAAATGGTGGATATCGTTTCGGCAATAAACTCTACAATACCCGGGTAATCATCCTGAACGATACGGTCCCGTACCGCAAGACCAATTCGGCGGATACGACACGATTCGGCGGGCTTTTTCTGGAGGCTGGTCTGTTATGGCGCATAAACCTGGGAAAAAAGACATGGCTGCGCGTGGGTGCCAACGGAAGCCTGAGCAACAAGCTCAACGCCGTCAGGGATGTCTCGCGTGAAACCTTCGAATTCAGCGCCACGAATGGGGTCGATGTGCTCGATAGTGTATTCAAGGCCACGGAACAAAAAGGGACGATCATCTATCCTGCGAGTTACGGGTTCGGGTTGATGCTGGAGGTGGAGGATAAGTGGGGTGTGGGAGCCGAGCTGAGCAGAACTTCCTGGAGTCAGTACAGATATTACGAGAAGCCCGACAACCTGCGTGACAACTGGACATTTCGTTTTGGTGCGCAGTTGTTGCCGAACATCACCGGCAAGTCGTACTGGTCAAAAGTGGCCTACCGCGTCGGTTTTTCCTATGGACCGGATCCCATCGCAGTGACCGAGCTCAACCAGTACCTGTTATCCGCAGGGGTCACGCTGCCTGTTCGCCGGAACTTTTACACGAACCAGTTCACCAGCATCAACTTTGCCATGGAGGCGGGGGCACGTGGCAACAAGAACATGCCGATGCGTGAGAGTTTGTTCAGGCTGTCGATGGGACTCAACCTGAGTGATCTGTGGTTCAACCCGCGCAAATACGATTGATGCACACGCATGAAGTGTAACCTCTTTCATAAGAAACTTTTAGCGGCAGCCCTCAGCGGCTGCCTTTTCTTTGCGTCCTGTTCGAATGACATGGACAAGGTCAATGCATTCTTCCAACAGAAGACAGGTGTTGACGAGGCAGTGGACATGGAAAGTTATATGAGCCAGGGAGGACGCATGAAGGCGAGGCTCAGATCTCCGCTGATGCTCAGGTATCAGGATACCCTTCCCCGGATGGAATTTCCTAAATCCCTGCATGTCGATTTCTTCGACTCTACGATGCAGGTGCAAAGCCAGGTCGATGCCAGATTTGCCCGCTATCTGGAAGCGCAGAACCGGATCCTGCTCAAGGACAGTGTTCGCGTCTTCAATTTGCAGGGAGACACGTTGTTCTGTCAGGAGTTGTGGTGGGAACAAAATGCGATGGAATTTCATACCGACAAGCCGGTCCGCATACATCGCCCGGGGATGATCATCAATGGCGTCGGCCTGAAGGCGCCCCAGGATTTCAAGACCTTCACGATCTTCAGCATCACCAACAGCATCCTCAGGGTTCAGGATGGAGGACTGGATGCACCGGCCGATAGTGCGGGTGCCATAACGGCTCCTGCCAAACCGGCACAGTAAGAATTTCAATGACCGGAATCGAACAGGTTCTCGTCCGCTATGTTTAATTTCGGAAGATCAACCATATACAAATAATCGACGATGGAATACAGGTACATGGGCCGAACCGGCCTACAATTGAGTGTCCTTTCTTACGGCAGCTGGGTGACATTCCACAAACAGATCGAAGACAATACGGCCGATAGGCTGATGGGGCTTGCCTATGACGCAGGCATCAACTTTTTCGACAATGCGGAAGGGTATGCTTACGGACAGAGTGAACTGATGATGGGCCGTGTGTTGAAGGCAAAGAACTGGGACCGCAGCTCCTATATCGTATCGAGTAAGGTGTACTTTGGGTGGCGCGATCCGAATAAACCCAATCAGACCGGCCTGAGCCGGAAGCATGTCTTCGAGGCCTGCCACGAGGCGTTACAGCGACTGCAGCTCGACTATCTCGACCTGTTCTTCTGCCATCGCCCGGATCCGAATGTGCCGATCGAAGAGGTGGTATGGACGATGCACAACCTGATCCAGCAGGGCAAGGTCCTCTATTGGGGTACCAGTCAGTGGAGCGGTGCCGAGATCATGGAAGCACATCGCGTGGCACAGCAGTATGGATTGATCGGGCCGGTGATGGAGCAGCCACAATACAATATGTTCGAACGTTACAAAGTGGAACTGGATTACAAGCCGGTGTACCAGAATGTCGGGCTGGGCACGACGATCTGGAGTCCGCTCGCTGCCGGATTCCTGACCGGAAAATATCTGGAGGGTATCCCTTCAGATTCGCGTCTGGCGATCGAGGGCTTCGACTGGCTGAAAAACCGCTGGCTCCAGGAGCAGAAGATCGATAAGTTGAAAAAGCTGATGGCGCTATCCAACGAACTGGGTGTTTCGATGGCTTCCCTCGCCATCGCCTGGACGATCCGGAACCCTCAGGTGACCACAGCCATCCTCGGCGCGACGAAAGAAGGCCAGCTGACGGAGAACCTGAAGGCACTGGATGTCTTGCCCCTGCTCACCCCGGACGTGATGAACAGGATCGAGAACATCCTGCAGAACAAGCCGCATATGGATCTTTCCTGATATCGGCCGACATCTGCAATACCATACATTTCAAACAATTTATATGACATTCAAGGGTCGTACCGCCTTCATCACCGGCGCCAGCCGGGGCATTGGCAGAGCCATTGCACTGAAACTCGCATCTGAAGGCGCAAACATCGTCATTGCGGCGAAATCAGTGGAGGAAAATCCAAAACTGGGCGGTACGATCCATTCTGTCGCCGCAGAGGTGGAAGCCAGAGGATCCAGCGCATTGGCCGTAGCCTGCGACATCCGCTTCGAAGATCAGGTGCAGTCGGCCGTCGATCAGGCGGTCGCCGCCTTCGGCGGGATCGACATCCTGGTGAATAATGCCTCCGCCATCTCGCTCACACGTACGGAACAGACCGAACCCAAGCGTTACGACCTGATGCACGACATCAACGTACGTGGTACGTTCATGGTCAGCCGGGCCTGTATCCCGCAGCTCCGGAAGGGTACGAACCCACACATCCTCAACCTCTCCCCTCCGCTGAATCTGGATCCGAAATGGTTCGGTAACCACCTGGCGTACACGATGAGCAAGTACAGCATGACGATGGTCGCCCTCGGGCTGGCGGAAGAGTTGAAGAAGGATCGCATCGCCGCCAACACACTTTGGCCGAAAACGACCATCGCCACGGCCGCCGTTCAGAACCTGCTCGGCGGGGAGATGCTGATGAAGATGAGCCGTACACCGGAGATCATTGCTGACGCCGCCTTTCACATCCTAAAGCGCCCTTCAGGCAACTGCACGGGTAAGTTCTTCATCGATGAGGATGTGCTGGCAGAGGAGGGAATCACTGATCTCTCAGGGTATTCCGTTGTTCCGGGTGCTATGCTTTATCCGGATCTTTTTCTCTGAAGCGTTTTTACAGTTGCTGCGTGCTGCGTCGATTGCCGATGACGCCCTGAAACCTGCATACGGGGTTCAGGTGGTAGCGAATGCCATCTTTGGTTATGTATGAAACCCGGAGGTAGGTGTCTTCCGGCAGGATCGGGAGAGAGATCTCACTGGTACTGTCTGCCCGCCATCTGACCTTTCCGCCCTGACCCGTCACCACCGGTTCCGAGATGGTTTCGCTGAACCGGACATGGAAGCGAGACGCTTCAACGGAAACCGAAAGCAAGGCAGGCGTTGCCGCCTTCAACATGGCGATCTTTTCCGCAAAATTCATGGTGGTATCCTGCGGGATCTGCATGCCGATCGTACGCCCCTCGCGAAGGGATCGAAGGGCCTGATCACGGGTCCGATCTGGCGCGTGGATCAGGGTTGCGAATTTCCCGACGGCCCGTCGGTTACCGGCATTATGTGTGTCATCATTGCCGACAATGAATACCATGTGTCCGTTGGACAGGGCCGTATCCCAGTAATGGAAGGCATTCTCATAAGAATTGATCACTTCCATGCAGTCGTAGTTGTAGAGGAATTTGAGGTCTGTCTTATTATAACCGATGCGCATGGCCGGGTGGTTGACCACAACAACGTTTTCGCTGTCGGCCGACAGCAGATCGAGCATGTGCTGTCGGTTCGCCAGGGTTTGTGGGAACAGATAATCCTTCCAGACAGAACGCTCACTACCGACCACCAGCTGGTGGGCCTTCGGCAGGTTCAGTCCATGTTCATAAGCCGTGATGTAATTCGGGGCGCCCTTTCCGTAGTCGCTGATCTTTTGGTATTCAGAGATCAGGTGAAATCCGTAACCCATCGAATCATAGGCTTCATGGACATCCTGTGCATCGCCCTTGCCGTTGGTGAGGCCGAACCATGAGCTGGTATGGGCATGCATATTGGCCATCGTCCATCCTGAAGGGTTATAGTCCTGGTATGGATTATAGAAAGCTTCACCCTTGAATGGCCCTGGTGACTCGAACCTGTAATCCGGACAGAGGATGTACTGATCGATCAGCAGCCAGGCGAGGAGACCCGGAAACAGGAATAGCAGCGCCCTTTTCAGCATGGGATGGGTTGATGCTGCAAAGGTACGAAGATCGGCAGGGTTGGATGACTGACTGCAGCCATCACGGGACATCGAGAAGTTACTGGTGTAAATTGTATTTTAGTCAAATGAATAAAAAAGCTTTGCCACTCTCAAGTTATAAAGAACAGATATCGTCTTCGTTGCTCGCGAAAGCCAAAAAGTTTACAGTCAGGGAATGTGATGAAGAGGAAAAAGGTCGATTCATTGCGTATGTGGATGAAGGCGATCTTACGAGAGATGTATCATTGACCATCAATGCGCAGGGTGAGGTCACGGATCATACTTGTGATTGTCAAATCGGTGGGAAATTATGCATGCATATTGCCGCACTCATCATATATGTGACAAACAAAAAAGTGAGTACAAAGACGCGTGGACGCAAGGCTGTAAAGGCTCCTTTCGAAACAGCCCTTGAAGAAGTAACTGACAGAGATCTCCGTGCGTGGCTTCTCGAAATTTTGCGAAATAACAAGGACCTGCAGTTGAACTTTCTATCCAGATTCACCAAATCAGTTCAAACATTCACTCCCGATGCAGTCATCCTTCTCACTTTACAGGGACGTAAGGCAATCATCAAATCCAAAAAGAAAGCAGATACTTCTGAGTTGAAACGTATGATCTCCTTGTGGGAGCAATTACATGCCCCGGTCATCGAAAGTTATCTCAATGATCCGACCTCGGCAACGGGCTATGAAGCATTCTATACCATTATAAAAAGCGTGGGTATCAATATGCTGGATGTCAATGCAACCGTTAACAGGGTCGATCAATTCATCGGGCATGTGACTGGAAAATTATTTGATGTACTTAGGATCACGGGAGATGAAAAAGTCTGGAAAGCATCAACTGGATTCCTTATCCGTAGCATTGAGCGAGAAATGACTATCCTGGCACATATGATGTTGAATCGGATGTATAAATTTTTTACAGAACTTTCTCCGGACAGGAAAGCAGATCTGGCGAGGCAGCTATTGGAGAAATACGCTAAAGTAAAATCTTTCAGAGATAAATCTGAATATAAAAGCAGGAGCCTGATCATCCAAATGGCCGATGAAAGTAAGCTTTTCAAAGATTATGCAGTTGCCTTTCCGGCAATCACCTATGAAAATGAATATAATACAGCACTGGTAATGGCAATGATCAATGCAGAGATGTATGATGAGGCGGAAGATCTTTGCAGGGAACAGATAGATAAAAATGTGGAAGCAAAATATGATCTGCCTTATGAAATGTTATTGAGAGAATTATACCGCAAATCAGGAGATGATGTAATGTATTTGATCATGTCAAAAGAATTATTTTCCTATACATTCGATTATGATGACTATCTCCTTTTTTTAAAGGAGGATCCAGATGAGGCATCACAAAAAGAAGTGCGTGAAAATGCCATTGAGCATGCGCGCGAGGGCATCATAGATAATAACACAAAAGCCAATTTGTTCTTGTATACGTTATTGGAATCTACGGGCGATGCTCAGGAAATGATCCTGCAATATTCCACGCTTCCAAATTGTTATCCTGAATGGTGCCATTGTTTTCAGAAAATGTTTGAAAAAGACCCTGGGGGGCTACTCTCAGGTTTGCTGAACAAAAGAGATTACGGCGATCATGGCACGATGAAAATATGGCGTGAACATCAGTATAAAGCAATTGTCCAACTGCGACAGTTGATCATGCAGCATTATGAGGAAAAAACATGGAAGGCCGCGATCAATGCCGCACGGAAAAAACCAATTGTTGCCTATTCCAATAAACTATTGATGTATATGACTTCAGGCATACTCGATTGAATCATGCTTATTATCATCCTTTTCAATGGCTTATGATAACATTCCAGGCATCGATCACGCGCGCCCAAGCGTTATCGGGTGTTTGTCCGGGCGTGGAACCCTCAGCCAGGGCGCGAACCCAGGTAAAGGCTTCTGTGTGCTGCGGATGTCGTGCCTCCTGAGTTTTCATCCAGGCATTCCAGTCGAAGTTGTTGCCGGAGGCTTCGGCGGCCCACTTGACCACGAGGTGGTTCACCGGCTGGAAATTTGCGATGGTATTCTGCACTTCGGGTTTGAAGTCAAGGATGCGGGTGCGCAGTTGTGCTGCTTCTGAGGTCCGTCCGAGATCTTTCTGGCAGACAGAGGTGAGATATTGTTCGAGGCGGCTGTCGATGTCTGCGTCGTAAGGTTTTCCGACTCCGAGATGTTCGGGCCACTCTCCTGCCGCATTGATGAATGCCAGTGCTTCTTTCGGTCGTTTCCGGCCGAGGGCGTCGATGGCCTGCATCATCTTTGCTTCCCAGTACAGGGCGCGGCCTTCGGTCGCTCCTTCGAAGGGGATGATGTTCATCTTCGCAAGCCTGGCATCACATTCGCGGTAACGCTTGTTGAGCAGGAGGGTCTTGGCATGGAGCATGTCCATGATGTAGGAGGGTTTCCCTGTCTTTGCATAGGCCTCAGTTACGGCCAGGGCGCGGGCAGCATCTCCCTGTATGATATGGTGCTGCGCCAGCATCTTCGGATAGCGCCACTCAGCCGGATCGAGTGACATGGCCCGACGGAGGTCCTGTTCAGCAGCGGCCGCATCACGCTTATGCCATTGCGCGCGCAGGGCATAGAAGGGTGCATAGTCGGGGCGATCTGCGAGGGATTTCACCAGGGTCACTGCTTCGGAGAACTGCAGTTTATCGTGAAGCAGCAGGGCCAGGTAGTATGTGGGTTTCCAATCTGTGCTATTGCTGGCGGCCCAGCGAAGCACGGGGATGAGTTCTGTACGGAAAGGGAAGACCATCGCGGGAGATAAGTTTTCGAGTCGGTTCAGTCGTCCCGTCTTTTTTGCCGGATCATCGCGGTCGAGCCAGGCCAGCCATGCGACGGCCTGCGGGTTTGAGTTCAGCGTCGAGAGCAGTACGCGGCCCTGTGCTTCCTCTCCGGCACTCAGGTAGAAGGCGGCCAGTTCGAGGATACTCTCATCCGGGAGTTCGCCCTGCAGGCGGAATACCGGACCCTTGACGGCGGGTACTGACAGGGTGCGTTCCCACATCACAAATGGGTCCAGCGGCTGCGCGGCTTCGATGCGATCGAGCTCTGCTTTAGCAGCGGCCGGATTCCGGAGATGGCGGTACGCGATGACCTTCAGCTGAGCGGCCACGGCATCATGGCGGTTGTAATCAGTGGCTTTTTCGGCATAATCGAGCACCTCCTTCCAGCGAAGCTGGCGAGCGTGCAGGCGGGCGGTTTCCACAAAGGCGGCGGACCGGTATTCGAGGCTTTGGGCCGCAAGGGCGAAGCCGTCATAAGCATCTGCCATATGCCCGGTTTGTGCGGCACTCAGGCCATAGTAATAGTTGGCCGCTCCGTGATGCGCATCGATGGCAAGTGCCTTGCGACTGAGCATAAATGCCGCTTCAGGATCTCCGTTCCGGAGTTGTAGCTGAGCCATCCTCACCAATCCTTCCATATGGTTGGGATCCAGTGCCAGTGACTGTTTGAGCTTTTCGGCTGCTTCGCGGAAGAGCTTTTGATCCATCAGTTCCTTACCCATCAGGGCGAGTCCGGCAGCGGATGTCCAGTCGAATTTGACGGGGGCATCAAAGGGACGGGAGAGTCGCTGATGGTCGGGAGATGCTTTCCATTCGAGGTGCTGGTTTTCGAGAGAGATGGACAGATCGACGGCGGATCCGCTCCAGCGCATGGAATCTGCAATGGTACCAAGGGGTTTGGCGTCAATGCGGCGGCGGAGCAGTTCTTTTCCTTTCTCGCGGATCACGAGTTCGTCTGTGAAGAACGCGACGGGTGAGCAGTACCATTTGAGCCAGCCATCCTCTACCCGCAGGTTCAGGGCGGCATCAGCATTGGCAACGACCATGCCTCGGGTGCGATTGACGGGATACCAGTGTTCCGTCCATTTATCGGTGGCGTGGGGCGTAAATCCATGGTGCTTGAAAGGAGTCAAGGAACTCGCCTGTGCATTCTGATTGAACAGGCGGCCAGACTGGATTTCGGCGTACTGTCCGTCGGTATCGGTGAGGATCTTTTCCCAGATCATCCCCTGGCGGGAGAGCCCCCAGATCCAGATCTTCTTGCCGGGTTTTTCTTCATACGGGGCATAGCGAACCATGCCGAAGCCATCGTCGTGCCAGTAGGCACCGAAAAAATCCGTAAGACGGCCGGCAACATGGTAAGACTTGTACATGCCGAAGTCGTTCTGCTCGTAGAACTGCAGATCCTTGCCGTTTTGTTCGTGCTTAGGCCAGGATAAATGCTCGCCATCGTGCCCGATGTATCGGGTTCCGGGAAAGATGAATTCGAGGTTTCCGGCGGTTTTGATGCCCGTGTTCATCCAATGGTAGTAGGGCTGTTCGAGGCCGGTGGGGTTCTGCCAGATGGAGCGGGTCGTGAAGCTGGCCTTGTCTTTGGGCAGGTGGGTTTCCATCTGCCAGCGGGTGCGGGTGAGGAGATCGAGCACCCCGACATAGCAGCTGACGCTGCCATCCGGATGAGTTTTAACCTGATAGTTTACGGGAGTCGCGCAGTTGGGGGTGTGGCCGATGATGCCGTAGTTGGGCTCGATGCCACCGCTGGTCCAGGGACCGCGCATGGCAACATCCCGGAATTTCACGACGCTGTTAGCGTAGATATATGGCTTACCGGTGGTCTTGTCAATGGCCGACCAGATCTTTCCACCAACCTCGGGCAAGATAATCACGCGGATGTAGTCGTTCTCCAACTCCACCACATTCCATTCCTTGTTGACCGGCTGTTGGGTGAAGCCATCAAACCGATGATAGGGATAGATCGCGGTCTGAGATGGGACGGGATCGGGGTCTGAGAACGGATAGGTCACAAAGGTTTGCCTGTATTCCCGGACCCGCGAAGGCGATTGGGCAGAGAGGCAGACGGGCAGACAACACAGTGCTAAGAGTTGGATGGCGGCAGGCAGTCGCATGGCAAGGTTCATAACTGAATTTACTGATTTTCCGGGAGACCACCAAAACCCTCCAAGGGTGGGGGTACTCTCCAAGAGTTGGCAACTCTCCAAGAGTTGGGTTTTCGCAAGGACAAACATGAAAGATTGTTCCCGTAAATGACCAGTTGACTTCCAAAGAAGGTGTTATCGCACATTGAACAATGCGGCGCGCGGTGGCAGGCGCCGGAGCAGTCTGCGGGTAAGTCCCGGGCGGCGGGCGGCGATGTTTCTATGCTCAAAGGAATCTGTGCGATGATCATACAGCTCAATATCAGGCTTTTCTTCCCGGAGATATTTCGTCAAACGATAACGATTGGTTCGCAGGGTTACGCCTCGGTTGAAAAAGCCAAAGGCCGGGCGATGACGATGTTTATCGGTAAAGATCCCAGGCTGAGGCAAGATCATACTGCCATCCAATGAATCCGGCATGGGCAGACGACAAATGGACATCAGGGTTGGATAAATATCAACCGAACTGACGACTCGATTGATGACAGATCCTTGCTGAATGCCGGGTCCTGACATGAGGAGCGGGCTTCGTAACGACCATTCACTGAGCGTATGTTTGCCCCATACCCGATGATCCCCCAAATGCCAGCCATGATCACCCCAGAGCACGATGATCGTATTTCGCTCCAATCCTTTATCCCGCAAAGCGTCCAGCAGTTTCCCTATCTGTGCATCGATATAACTGACCGATGCCATATATCCGTGGCGAAGTTTACGTGCATAATCCTCACTGATCGTCACCGACAACGAAGGCTTTTCATCACCACGCCGATACGAATTGAATTCTCCGCTGGCCTGCAAACTGGAGGTGTTCACATTCTCCGGCAATCCGGCATAAGGTGCCGGGGGAATATCACGAGGATCGTACAGATCCCAGTAGCGTTTGGGCGCGTTAAAGGGCAGGTGTGGCTTGAAGAAACCAACGCCTAGAAAAAAGGGCTTCCCCCGCTTTGCCAGTTCGCCGATCTTTTCTACGGCCAATGCCGCAGACAATCCGTCCGGATATCCATCATCCGATACATCAGCCGCTTCATAAGGCTTTACTTCACCCTTGAGGGCATTGCGATTGGTGCCATCGGCATAGCCGAAAAATGCATTCCAACCTGTCTTCCATTTGCCGGGATTAAAACACAGCTCATCCCAACTGCGGGGAAGTTCACGTTGCTGAGACGGATCATCTTGATATTTATATATGTAACCGTCCACAGCATGACTGATCTTTCCGATCCCCACGGTGTGATATCCGTTCCTGCGGAACTGTTCCACGAAGGATTCCGGACCTGCCGTTTGATCTCCCATGCCTGATGCGATCCTGTGTTCAAACACTTCATTGGTGAGGTCAGCAGGTTTACGTGGAAGCCTGCCCGTCAATAACGCAACCCTGGAGGCTCCGCAGGTAGGAACTGCAACATATTGCTTTGTGAAGCGTGCAGACTGTGCTGCCAGTCTGTCAATATTTGGTGTTTTTGCATATGCATGACCATAACATCCCAGTTCCGGGCGAAGATCATCCACCATGATAAATAGCACATTGGGTCTTTCATCCAATATGACCCGATCCTGAGCTATTGCGACAGACAATGTATTTCCTGTCGAAGTGACAAGAAGAAATAAATATAAATATAGATGACTGAAATTTGATCTTGCCTCGAAATTTACCTTTAAATATGACACGTCAGCGATTTCTGATTTTTTGCAGATCATTCAGTACCCAAACACCACGTCCATAGGTAGCGATCACCAGTTGGCCATCCCTCGGATGAACGTAAAGGTCCTGAACGGATACCGAAGCCGGAAGATTAGCTTGCAGTGATGACCATGAAATTCCATGATCTCTGCTGACATATACACCCATATCGGTGCCCGCGTAGAGTAAGCCCTTTACCAATGGATCCTCGCGCACTACATTGACTGGTGATGAAGGCAATCCATCGCCAATATGTTTCCATGTCTCGCCGCGATCAGATGAAATATAAATATAAGCGCGATTGTCATCCTCCCGACGATTACTCAAGGTGAGATACACCATCGATGGATTGTATCGGGAAGCTACGATCCTCGACACATGAGCGTTTTGAGGGATCTCTTTCATCAATGGCTTCCAGGATGATTCCTGTGGATCCTGACGCCACACTCGTCCGTCGTCTGTTCCGACATAGAGTAACCCGTTTTGTAGTGGCGACTCATCGATCGCCGTAATGGCCTGGTGGTTGATGGCATAAGGCGTACGACCCATCTTCAGCGTATCATTATATGTGAGATCTCCGCTGATGCGCGTCCAGTTCTTCCCCTGATCCGTCGAACGGAAAAGATACTGAAAGCCATGATAGATAGTCGATGGATCATGAGGTGACAGCATTGTGTAGGCCAGCCATTCGCCTCGATGAACCTCCTCTCCATCTGCACGTTTCGGATAGATGTCTTTGGAACGCACAGAGTCCGGTTTCGCGAGATCGCTGCGCATCAATCTTCCGTAAAAACTGGATGCATATACTATATCGGGAGCTGTCGGATCGATGGCAATGATGGTACCCTCGCCACCCGGAGCGGAAGACCAACCTGGCTGTCCCGTTTTCGGTTGATCGTAATCGTTAGTGACCAATCCCTTGAATGAGCCTTCATCCTGGACAGAGCCGTACACGGTATGTGGCGTACGCATATCCCAGGTCACATTATAGAACTGTGTGGTGGGTATCTTCCGGAAGAAATTCTTCCAGCGGGCTCCGCCATTGTAGGAAACCACGACGCCTCCGTCATTGCCGTTGATGATGTACTTTGCATCGGTCGGATCGATCCATAGTGCATGGTGGTCGCCATGGGTTCGGTCACTTTCCTTATCGGTCGCGCGCATGATCGTGAACGTCTTCCCTCCATCGACCGACTTCGCCAGAGGTACGCCCATGATATATACGATCTCGGCGTCCAAAGGATCTACGCGGATCTGACCGAACACCCATCCGTAGGTGCCGGCGAATCTTTCCAACTTATCATCCTCTGAACTTACCTTCTGCCAGTTTTCTCCCTTGTCCTCGCTGCGATATACCTGCACACCGAAGGGGATGACCTGGATGGGGCGGCCGTATGGGTCCAGCTCACCCGGACGAGGTGCGCGCTTCGATGTGTGATTGTCGACATAAGCATATACCCGATCTGGTTTCGATGGGGCGAAGGCGATACCGATGCGTCCGGTGAACTTCGTGTGTGGCAGACCGTTAGTCAGGATCTTCCAGGTACGACCACCATCGATGGTCTTGTACAGATGATCACCATCCTCAGGGACAGGGTCGCTCCATCTGCGGCGTATGCGATTCCACATCGATGCGATGATGACATCGGGATTGGAGGGATCCATCGTCAGATCGATCGCGCCGGTTTTGTCATCATCTCCCAGCACACGACGCCATGATCTGCCGCCATCTTCCGTGTAGTAGACACCACGCTCTGGGTTGTGGCTCCATTCGTTTCCTCCGGCTGCCACCCAAGCCCTCTCGGGGTTCTGCGGGTGTACCAGAATGCGGGCAATGGTACCTGAGTTTTCCAGACCGATATGCCTCCAGGTCTTGCCGCCATCTGAAGAACGGTACATGCCCGCGCCCGGCAGAGATGCCCGGAAGATATTCGCTTCTCCAGTGCCCAGGTAAATGATGTCAGGGTTCGAAGGCGCCAGCCTGAACGCCCCGATCGACTGGGTCGCCTCGTCATCAAAGAGGGGCATCCAGTGTTCGCCTGCATCCGTCGTCTTCCAGAAGCCGCCGGTTGCGAAGGAGGCGTACATAATGTTTCGGTTCCCTGGAATGCCCGCCACTTCGGTAACGCGGCCGCTGATGTGATCCGGTCCAATATTGCGCCAGCTGATGTCTTTGTACGGTGACGCTTTCGCCAGGGCTTGATGCCTTGCAAATGCCTCCAGGCGGAAAGATCCGTTCGTTGGAACAGATTGTGCGAAGACACCGGCCACCATGGAGGCGGACACGGCGAGGATGAGGGATGACAGGCGGATGATACGCATCTGAGAATAGTGGATTGGAAAATTTCTGAGGGAAGATCCCCGTACATGAAGATAACATCCTTACCGATATTCGCCGTATCGGGGATTGCAGCCGTTGTTGAGGAATGTCAAAATATGCGACCAATAAACCCTTGGAGAGTACCCCCACTCTTGGAGGGTTGCCGGCTCTCGGAGCGTCCTCAACGCTTGGAGGGTAC
>JAJTFQ010000030.1 GCA_021299955.1 Chitinophagaceae bacterium | reverse complement strand
GCGTGCGGCCGTCTGCGCCAGCCGTCTGCCATACCCATGGAAAGGGAAGTTGTATACGACCACGGGCACCTATCGGGATACCCTGCGCGGTACCATTGGTTGCGATACGTTCGCGGTGCTTCAGTTGACGGTTTATCCGATCCGGATCGATACCACGCGCGCCACGGTCTGCACCAACAAACTGCCATATTTGTGGCGGGGCAGAAGCTTTACTGCGGCCGGGTTCTATTTGGATACGATCCCCGGTAGCTCAGGTTGCGATACAGTGTCGGCCCTGCTGCTTATGGTGAATCCATTAATTAGAGACACGACGATCGCCGCCGTATGCTCCAATCAACTTCCTTACAGATGGAAAGGACGCCTGATCACCCTGGCAGGCGTTTATATGGATACAACCAAAGGCCTATCAGGCTGTGATACCATCTCCAGATTACAACTGACCATTTCCGCTACCATTCGGGATACAAGTCAGGCTGCGATTTGTATCAACAGACTTCCATATATCTGGCGAGGCAGGAACCTCACGACTACCGGTAACTACCTCGACACCATACGCGGGACGACGGGATGTGATACCATCTCCATGTTGCAGTTCCNNNCCATCTCCATGTTGCAGTTCCGTGTGGATCCGGTCTTGCGGGATACCCTGCTGGCAAGGGTGTGTTCGAACAAGCTGCCCTACTTATGGAGAGGCAGAAACATCACAGCGGCCGGTTTCCATTACGATACGATCCCGGGGACGACCGGATGCGATACTTATTCGGTGCTGCAGTTGTCCATCGATCCCGTAGTCAGAGATACCGGACGATTTACCATCTGCAGCAACCGACTGCCATGGATCTGGCATGGAATGAATTACGTTTCCGCAGGAACTTACCGGGATACCATTCGGGGCATTACAGGATGTGACACCCTTGCGGTGTTGTTCCTGACCGTCAATCCCGTCATCAGAGACACCACACGGGTGACCGTTTGCACGTCCCGCCTGCCGTACATTTGGAAGGGGAGGAGCTACCCTACCGCCGGGACCTATCTGGATACCATCAGGTCTGCGGTGGCCTGCGATACATTGGCTGTCCTTCAACTAATCGTAACACCTGTCATACGCGACACCCTTCGGACATCGATCTGTTCCAATCAGCTTCCTTATCCCTGGAAAGGTAATATCATCAATGCCGCTGGCATCTATGTGGATACGCTACCCGGTACAGTGGGCTGCGATACCATTGCAGTACTGCAACTGACCGTAGCTGCCGCTATAAGGGATACCCTGAAAATAACAGCCTGTGCTGATCGCATGCCCTACCTATGGAGGGGAACGGTCTACAACGTCTCCGGCACCTATCTCAAAACCATCTCAGGTACTTCCGGATGTGATACCCTGGCCGTCCTGCAACTCACTGTGACGCCGGTGATCAGGGATACCACGCGTATGCAGGTTTGCACCAACCGGCTTCCCTACACATGGCGTGGCAGGCAGTTCAATGTAGCCGGAATTTATCGGGATACGCTTCGCGCCGTCACAGGCTGTGATACCCTGGCCGTGCTGCAACTCAGCGTGACAGATATCAACCGGGACACCATCCGGGTCACCGTCTGTCAGAACCGCATGCCATATATATGGAAGGGTAAAACGTATGTTTCAGCCGGAATATACAGGGATACCAGCCGGGGCGTGATCGGGTGCGATACCATCTCGATGTTACAGCTGGCCGTCAATCCCGTCATCCGTGATACCACCCGCGCAAGCATCTGCTCCAACCAGCTTCCATACCGCTGGAAGGGACAAACCTACACCAGCCAGGGTACCTTTAATTTGACCATTTCGGGCACAACGGGCTGCGATACCCTGGCTGTGCTTCAATTGATGGTCAGCTCCGTGGTGCGGGATACCACCCGCGTAAGCCTCTGTTCCAACCAGCTGCCATACCGGTGGAAAGGGAACGATTACAACAGCGCCGGAACCTGGCAACGTACGTTGACAGGAACTTCCGGCTGCGACACCCTGGCGGTATTACTGCTTTCCGTGAGCGATGTGATCCGGGATACCACCCGTGCCTCCATTTGCTCAGACAAACTGCCCTACATCTGGCGGGGCAACAACTACACCAACGCCGGTATCCATCTGCGTTCCATCACAGGAACGACAGGCTGCGATACGGCGGCCGTCCTGCTGCTGACCATCAACCCCATCCTGAGAGATACGACGCGGGCCAAAGTCTGCTCAAACAATCTGCCTTATGTATGGAAGGGTTCAGGATACACATCAAGCGGCACCTATCAGAAAACAAGAACCGGGACGATCGGCTGTGATACGATCTCCGTACTCTTCCTGACCGTGGATCCCGTAGTCCGCGATACTACCCGCGCCGTGGTATGTACCAACCGGCTTCCGTATCGGTGGAAGGGCAAGGATTATCTGGTAAGCGGTAATTTCCTCGACACATTGAAGTCCGCAACCGCCTGTGATACCTTTGCCGTCCTTCAGTTGACCGTCAACCCCGTCATCCGGGATACCACCCGCCTCGCCATTTGTTCCAACCAGCTCCCGTACCTCTGGAAAGGTGTTACCTATAGCGCTGCCGGTAACTACCAGCGAACACTGACCGGTGTCATCGGTTGCGATACCCTGGCCGTACTTCAGCTCACCGTAAATGCGGTGCTTCGCGATACCACGCGCGCCATTGTTTGTAGCGATCGGCTGCCGTATCTGTGGAATGGCAACAATTATACTACCCCTGGAACCTATCTGAAGACCATTCCAGGCGCTGGAGGCTGCGATACCTATGCCGTGCTTCAATTGACGGTCGATCCGCTGATCCGGGATACCACCCGGGTGACCCTTTGTTCCGATAAGCTTCCGTATCTGTGGAAAGGAAACGCCTATAGCGCTGCCGGCAACTATCCAAAGACAACCCCGGGAACAACAGGCTGCGATACGATCTCTGTACTGCTGCTCAATGTGAACCCAGTCATCCGGGATACGACCAGGACGTCAGTTTGTGCAGATCGGCTTCCGTATCGATGGAAGGGCAGTGTGTATATGGCATCAGGTACTTATCTTGATACACTAACGGGAACGAATACCTGCGATACATTCGCAGTGCTGATACTCACGGTAAATCCGGTCATACGAGATACGCTGAGGGCTTCCGTGTGCACCAACAGGCTGCCGTTCAGATGGAAGGGGATCGACTATACATCAACAGGCACTTATCTCAGGACACTAACGGGAACGAATACCTGCGATACCTTTGCTGTGTTGCAACTCCAGGTGAATGATGTCATCCGGGATACGACCAACGCTGTGGTCTGCGCCAACAGACTTCCCTACATATGGAAGGGCAATGCATATGCAACGGCCGGAACTTTCCTTCGGATGCTGCCCGGTAACGGAAGTTGCGACACCTTTGCCGTACTGAACCTTTCTGTAGTTCCGCTGCTGCGCGATACGACAAAGGTATCTGTCTGCGCCAATGCACTCCCTGTGATCTGGCGGGGAAGATCCCTCAATACACCCGGCATCTTCACTGATACGGCCCGAAACACATCCTCCGGCTGTGATACCCTGATGGTCATTCAACTCACGGTGCTTCCGCTGAAACAATTAACGATCGTTGACGCGATATGCGCCAACCAGTTGCCTTACCGGACGCGTGGGCGGACGTTCATGTCGGCGGGGAATTATTCTTTCACTGTCGCAGGACCGCCCGGTGGCTGTGATACGGCGGTATTGGTGAATCTGAGTGTCCTCCCGTTGAAGACAGACTCAACTTTCGCATCCGTCTGTGCCAACAGGCTGCCATATCGATGGAAGGGCAGGAACATCGTGAATTCCGGTATCTACATCGATACGCTGCGCGGACCTGTCGGAGGCTGTGATACCATCGCATACCTGCGATTTACGGTAGACAGCCTTCCCCGTGACACATCCCGCTTGATCCGGTGTTCGAACCAACTGCCATTCACATGGCGCGGCAATCTGATACAGTCTGCCGGGACGTATATCGATACCATCAGTGCGGCCAGCGGTTGTGATACCATCGCCGTACTGCTACTTGCCGTGAATCCGGTGGTATCAAGTCTGACAAGGGATACCATTTGCGCCAATCGGCTGCCCTACATCTGGAATGGCAGATCCCTGACCGCCACCGGAAACTATCAGGTCACGCTGAGGAGTACCGCCGGTTGCGACTCCTTAACGTCCCTGGCACTGGTGGTGAATCCCATACCATCCACTGATACCCGGGTGGTGATCTGCTCCAATCAATTGCCCTATCTATGGAATGGCCGCAGCTATGCGGCCGCCGGCAACCATCAGGCAGTCCTCCGGTCATACTTGGGCTGCGATTCCCTTGCCAACCTCCAACTGATCGTCAATCCGGTCGTGGGCAGCACAACAAGGATTACGATCTGCTCCGACAGACTCCCTTACCAATGGAACGGGAATACTTACACAGCCGCAGGAACCTATGCCGTAACCTTCAAAAGCCACCTGGGATGCGATTCGATCGCTACCCTGCAACTATCGGTCAATCCGGTGGTGTCGACCGTTTCCGATGTAGTGACCTGCTCGAATCAACTGCCCTATGTGTGGAATGGCCAGACCTATGCAGCCACGGGCAGATATAGCGTGACCCTGAAGACCTACCTGGGCTGCGACTCGATTGCCAACCTGAACCTCGTCGTATATCCTGTGGTCAGCAGCGTCTCATACCGGGAGACTTGTGTTAATCAACTTCCTTTCCGGTGGAACGGACAGTCTTACACTGCAACGGGAACCTATCAGGTCATTCTCCGTAGTTCCTATGGCTGCGATTCGGTGGCCACACTGATGCTGACCGTTCACCCGCTGGCCTACAGCACAACCAACGTCACGCTTTGTTCAAACCAGGTGCCCTTCTCATGGAATAGTAGGCAGTATGAGCGGACAGGCACATACCAGGCCATACTAAGAAGCCATCTGGGCTGCGACTCGATCGCAACCCTGAACCTGATCGTGAACCCGGTTGTGTATAGCACAACAGATGTCTCCGTCTGCGCTGACCAGCTGCCTTACCGATGGAATGGAAATGCATACCCGACCGCCGGAAACTACAGCGTCACATTGCGTAGTCATCTCAACTGTGACTCGATTGCCACCCTGCGATTGTCTGTCAGACAACTGACCTACAGCACCACGATCGATACCATCTGCACCAGTCAGATCCCATATTTATGGAACAGTGTACCTTATATTCAATCCGGCGTGTATACATATAAAACCATCAATGCGCAGGGTTGCGACTCCATTGCCACACTGCGGCTGACCATCGTACCATTGCCGAAGGTCACCGTTACGGGTAAGGACTCCGTTTGCACCGGCCTAAAGGCATATTTCACCGTTACATTCACTGGCAGGCCGCCCTGGTCCATCACTTACCGGGAAGGAACCGTCATCACCACCGTGTCCGGCATCACCCGTACGCCCTACACCCTTGTGCTGTCGCCTACGGCCAATACAACCTATACCTTCCTGCAGGCAACAGACGCCCTTTGTCTGAATGATTCGATCAATATCTCCAGATCGGTGTTCATCACCTATCCCGTGCCGGGAGCGAGATTGCGCACCGTCAATGTGCTGGCCAATACCCCCGTCACCCTCAAGTCAAGGAACCTGGGCTGGACCTACACTTACTTGTGGCAGCCCGGTACAGGTCTAAACAATCCGATCCAGGCAAATCCTATATTCAATCACGGACGCGGTCAGGATTATCTGATCCGTATGACCTCCGGTGCCGGATGCGAGACCACGGACACACTGAAAGTCATGGTCTATAACAATACATTGCCAGGTGAAACCCCTGATCTACTCGTACCGAAGGCCTGGACACCCGATAACGACGGACACAACGATGAACTATTCCCCTTCACGATCAATATCCGGGAACTGAAATATTTCCGCATCTTCAACCGGTGGGGACAATTGATGTTCGAAACCAGAGAACTCGGAAAGGGATGGAACGGTATCTTCAAGGGTCAGCCGCAACCCATCGATGCCTACACATGGACGGTGGAAGGGATTGGCACCGACGGGACCGTGATCCGGAAAGCTGGTAATTCTGCCCTATTAAGGTGATATTTGTGCCAGCGAATGAAAAGCCTGCAAATATCCACACAAAAAGCCCTTCGGGAGCCTCAGCACCGGTTACAAGCCCGGCTTGCTGGATGTGATGGACCGGCTGCTATCGTTCGTCCTTGGCTCCGGGCAATGTATTTGGGATTTTGTTTATGGATACACCCCACATTGCATGCCCAGGATCCCGCTTTTTCTCAGTTCTTCTCCTCCCCGCTGAACATCAATCCCGCATTGACCGGAAACATCATCTCAGAATGGCGGGTCATCAGTAACATGCGTTCCCAGTGGATGGGGCCCGTCAGTCCTTATCAGACAGCCACTGTGTCATTCGATGGGAGACCCTTCAAACAGAAACTTCCTGAAAATTCAATGGTGGGCATCGGCGCGATGCTGATGACCGACAGGGTCATGGCCGGCGCCATCGCCGGAAACTTTGCATCCCTCAACGCCGCATACAATCTGAAGGTCGCCGAAGGATATAACGGGGAGGAACATCAGCTCGGCATCGGGATCGGAGGGATTTTTGGTCATCGACGTGTCGACTACACCAAGCTGAATTTCGGAGAGCAATTTAACGGCCGCATTTTCGATACGAATCTTCCTACGGGCCAGACGGTACTCTCCCAAATGCGGCCCTATTTCTCCAGCAGCGCCGGCATCATTTACAGTCAGATCGGGGACACCTACAACCTCGATGTCGGCTACGCCCAGTTCCATGCCAACAGACCCCGTCAAAGCTTTCTGGAGGATGATATGCAGGTGCTGCCCGTTCGGCATGTGGCCCACGTGAACTTTGAGCGCTACCTCAGCGAAGTACTCGTCCTCAACACCAATGCCATCTACCAGCGCCAGTCTACCGCCAGCTACCTCTCCGTCGGCGCCGCACTGGGATACTATCTGAGCAGTACCGAAGACATTATCCTCAATGCCGGATTGTGGTACTGGTCGAAAAATGCGGTCGTGCCCTATGTTGGTTATGTATATCGGAATTTCCAGATTGGGTTCTCCTATGATGTAACAGTATCCAAGTTCACTTACCCCCGCCAGCGCCCCAGGACCTGGGAATTGTCACTGATCATGCGCGGCGACCGCGACAGGAACCGGGGTGTGATTGCCTGTCCCTGGAAGTAAGTAAACATCAGGCAAAATATGATCAAAGGAATGTGAAGGATCGCGGAAGTCCAGATCACTTCAATGATTGTTCACCCTGATCTCTAATAAAGGGATGGATTCAGAAAAGGGTAAAATCGGATGCAGATCGAGGTAAAAGTACCTGCTTAAAAAGTGATCGTGGTGGATTTTGAAAATACCTCCATTTAAAGATCAAGTGCATCCTTGAGTTTGGCATATCCCTGCCGGCTGACTGGTATTGTCAATCCGTTAATGAGCGTCGCTTCATAACCATCCCGGTCACGTACATTGATGCGTTGCAGGGCTGAAACTGCGATCAGCCAGGATCGATGTACCCGCACAAAACGAGGACCCTCAAGTTGTTCAGCGAAACGAGCCATGGTGCGTTTTTTCAAGAAAACCCCGGCAGCACAATGGATCTTAACATAGTCATCAGCCGCTTCGATGCATTGGATGTCTGAAATGGGGATCACATGGATGTGATGACCTGATTTCAGGACGACGCGTTCAGGAACCCTGTCGTCCTCGAATGATTTCATATCAACGGACTGCTGGCGGAAGCTTCTCTGCGACAGCCATTTATCTACAGCCTGATCGAATCGTTCTTTGGAGAAAGGTTTCAGCAGATAGTCAATAGCATTGGCCTCGAAAGCACGTAGCGCAAAGCTGTCATAGGCCGTAGTAAAGATCACGGCGGGAGGCGATTCCAGTAATTCCAGTAGTTCGAATCCGTTGATGCGGGGCATCTGAACATCCAGGAAGAGGAGCTCCGGCTGCAGATCCCGAATGGCTTTCATGGCCTCGAAACCATCGGCACAAACCCCCACGATCCGCAGTTGTGGATGACCGCTCAGGTATTCGACCAGGATATCACGGCCATGCATTTCGTCATCAACGATCAATACGGGAATCATGCGATCTGCGGGATGTTCAGGGTGATGATGAATTGATCAGATATCTGCTGCCGGGTGATGAGTCCGCTTCGCCCGAAAAGGAGGAACATCCTTCGTTCGATATATTCCAGACCAAACCCATTGCCCGGTGAAACATCCTGATCCGATACTCGGTTCTTTAAGATGACCTGCAACATTCGGTCTGCCCAACCGGAGCTCAGGATCAATTCCACCAAGCCGGTACCGCTGTCCAACCCATACTTCAGGGCATTCTCTACCAGGGGTTGGAGGATCAAAGCAGGCAGTCTGCCGGCTTCAGTTCCGGGTGACATCTCCAGCGATAGCTTCAGTCGATCTCCAAAGCGGCATTTTTCGATCGAGAGATATCTTTCCATCTGCCTGATCTCTTCCTCCAAAGAAGTCCATGGTTGATCTCCCAGCCGCAGTGTTCCCCGGAGAAAATCTGCGAGCTGGATGGTCATCTGCCTCGCCATGGGAGCATCCTTACCGATCAATGTATGAATGCTGTTCAGGCTGTTGAATAAAAAATGGGGATTGAGTTGCGCACGTAAATGCAAGAGTTCTGCTTCCTTCAGCCTCCGCTCGGATTCACGCCGTTGCCATTCATCCGCCTGGCGAAGCAGTCCATCGTTCCACACAATATTCACGAGGGTGATACCGACCAGGAATATCAATCCGGATAAACCGCGAATGACCTGCTCCACCGATGTCTTGCTGGCATATCCGCTCGTTGCCTCGAGACCAGGTACCTCCGCGATCCCTTCCAGCGACACCATCCATCCGATCCAGATCGACAATAGCAAAACAGACATGCGAAGCAATCGCCTGCGAGC
Source organism: Chitinophagaceae bacterium (assembly GCA_021299955.1). Classification (GTDB taxonomy): domain Bacteria; phylum Bacteroidota; class Bacteroidia; order Chitinophagales; family Chitinophagaceae; genus Pollutibacter. The sequence goes on along the minus strand of JAJTFQ010000030.1, from coordinate 15,274 downwards.
CGGCAGGTAAAACCTGGTGATCGTAACCAGCATCAATGCCGCACCCAATAGCAGTCCGTTATGAGCCAGTCCCTGCTTCCATGCCGGGTCAAATGGCATTCCCGAGAGCATCAGCAGCCACACATGAATGGCTGTCCACGCCAACCAGATGGCGACAAAACTAAGCCGCTGGCCGGTGCCGTAAAGAAACGGAGTGGACTGCTGAAGTGACACGGGATGATGCATGTGGTGAAGATTCAAACTCAGAACGACCGGATCTCCAGTCCGCCCATCAGGCTCGTACCTTCTATGATCAGCCTGCGGTTGGGGTCGATCAGTTCAGGGCGGATGTTTCGCTTGTCATCCACGCCACCGAGGATCGCTACCATCCTGCTCTGCACATCCCAGTGAGCCGGGACGATTAGTTTGGTTCCACCCATGATATTGATGATCTCGATCCTGGTAATGCCCTGAATATCGGCATAAGCCAGGTTGATCTCCGCGCCACCCATGATGGCGGTGATCTCCCCGCCCTTGAAGTGTTTGGTGACGATGCTGCGTTTTACCCCGCCAAAAACGGCCGTGGCCTCCAGCCAATCCTCTTCCGAAGCCGAAGAAGCATCCGATATGATCGACAGGTTGTTGTCTGCGTTCGGATCATCTGCCGGTGTTTTTTGCCGGGCTTTACTCCACCAGATATACCGGTTGCCTGTAGTCATAATGATCACCCCCACCACGATCATGCCGATCGGCCAGATCAGGCGACGGATGCTTAGATCGGGCAGCAAATCGTCCAGTAAAAAGACCAACCCCAGGACGATCAGAATGGCCCAGGTGTGATCGCGAAATCGATTGCTGATGCCCACATATAACCCAATCAGGATTAGTATGGTCTCCCAGCCGAACAACCATTCCGGCAGGCCGACATTCAGGCGTTTCAACATAAAACCAATTCCGACCAGGATGAAAAAAAGTCCAAAGAGCTGTTGTCTGGAAAATCCTCCGATGCCTTTTCCCGGGAGATCGGAAGGAGTGTCTTGCGTTGCCATGTGCTTTGATGTTTAAGTGTTGGTCCGCCGGACATTGGTTTCGTTCAATGATCGGCGGGATCTAAAACGAAGATAGGGGAGGAATCAATCATCCGTTTTCAAGCATCGGTCAACCCTGCATGCTGGTCGGTGAACGCACGGATACGGTCGGTAAAAAGCATGGGTACCCTTAAAATAAAAAGGTAAAAATGGACATTGGATTAGGTGAAAATACCTAATTTTAAGAAAATGATCGCCATGGAAGTGGAAAACACCCCCTTAAGCTTGGTCATGGTAGAGATAGCTCCCGATCTCTCAGAGCCCGAGGTACTGGAATACATGGTTCGGCGGGATGTCGATTGGCGTCATGTTCAGGCCATCAGTCTGCTGACCCATGCCAACGACGGCCTCATCTCCGACTGGCTGGGGATCAATGTCAAAACCCTCCGGGAATACCGAAAACCCGGTACCCAGCTAAAGGCTCAACTCCAGGAACACCTGATCCTGCTCGTGTCCATGCTCAAACAGGGTAGGAGCGTACTGGGGTCAGTGCAAGCCCTGGACAGATGGTTGTCTACCCCAAACTTCTTCCTTGACGGGCGTTCTCCCGCTACATTCTTAAACACCATCTCCGGCATCCGGCTGGTATCCGATCGCCTGGCCGCTCTCGAACACGGGGATAATGTCTGATCATGGAGGTTTTTCGCATTGTCAAAGCCGAATTTTCCGGTACACTATTCACTTCAGGCCGGGCCAACCGCTGGAACCGTAAGGGACAGCATGTCCTCTATGCCTCCACGTCCCGGGCGTTGGCGACGCTCGAACAACTCGTCCACCTGGGGAGCGTTCGCCCGGATGCGGATTGGCGGGTAATGGTCATATCCCTGCCGGATAATGAGTCATTTCATTCTAGCCTCTACCCATGCGACCTGCCGCCGGATTGGCGGAAGCTTTCCGCCTATGCCGACTGCCAGCGGCTGGGATCCGACTGGGCGGACCGCCGGACTTCGCTGATCCTGCACCTGCCTTCTGCTGTAGTACCCATGGAAAGAAATGTGATGATCAATGCGGATCACCCGGATTTCCTGGAGCAGGTGAAGCTGGTGCGCACGGAGCCGTACTTTTTCGATGCGCGTTGATCTTGAATTACATGTATTCAGGTCACCATTTTGTTTGATGCGCGGATCAAATGACCACATCCAATTTATTTTTTAAATTCAGTGTAGAACGATCCACTGCCGATCATCTTGCCGATATATCATCAACCCATGACTGCTCGAAAATGTACGCACCGGACACGGTCCGCTGGGCGCTGAATATCCCGCCTGGCTCTATATCATGGAAGGGGATACGCACAGTTTTCTATATCTCATCGACAACCGCGGAATGTGAGCAGACAATGTACATAGATCCTTCGTGTCTTCTATGCCCACCGAATAACTTTCACCATCGCACCACCATCAACCGATGGCTGTCGCGCCGGTTTACACTTACTTCGACCACATAGGATCCGGGTACGACCGGCATTTCGATCTCACCTGATCGCCTGACTTTTTGCGTGCCGCCCACCTGGCGGCCGTTCAGATCGAACACACGAATGTCCAGCGTCTGCGATGATGCCCCGTTCAGTTGCCAGTCGATCCGCATCGGATCCGATGCCTTCCCGGGGTTGGGATAGAGCCGGATGTATTGATCGCCCGGCAGGTCCAGTACTGCCGTCGGAGTCTTCGGGTTGACCGTGAACCTGACCGTATCTGTTACGCCGTTGAAGACCGTCCGGAAGGTCCAGTTGCCCGTCGGGGCATTCGATGGCAGTACATATGACCAATACCAGTAACTCGCGTTGTAGGTGGAGGGAGAGGTGCCGGTCCAGCTTGCAAAGGCTGACGCGTCCGGACGCAATACCGCATATTGTGTAGCCGCCCCTTGCTGCTGATCTCGGTAGTAGGCTGCGAAATACACTGTATCGCCCTGCAGGAAAACCTTTCGTTCATTCGGTGTTTCAAGGTCTGGACAGGTCCCGAAGACCGGAGGTGCGAAATGCGTAACAAGTTTGTTGACCATCGGCTCACGGTAGGGTTTCTGTATCGTCCACCAGCTGGTCGTTCCGTTGAGCCGGTTGCAGGGACCGGCAAACGGGTCGATTCGGTTCGCCAGGGTATAAGTGCTGTTCTTATACACCTCGAAATGCAGATGTGGCCCGGTGGAATTGCCGGAACTGCCTACGATCCCCAGGTACTCTCCCTTTGCTATATTATCTCCCAGGTTCTTATACGTCAGACTGTTGCGTTTGAGATGCCCGTACCAGGCCACTGACCCATCAGGATGACGGATATAAATGGCGTTCCAATTACAAGTGGCACACAACGCACAGCTATTGTCGGGATTCCCGTCCACCTTGCCGATCACGATGCCTTCCTGGGCAGCGATCACCTGAACCAGGTCGTTCGCCTGCTTGTATCTCGGAAAAGGCCAGGTGAAGATATCCGTCCCCTGATGATTGTATCCGCTGGCTTGATCATAGCTGCGGGTACCGCAGTTGTAGTCGAGCACCTTGCCGGGGAATGCCGTATCCTGGTCCACGTAATTGCTGATCCCGTAGTATCCCGGATCGGTCACCCCGGCCGCTTGCCTGAGCGGCCAGTCGAGCAGGACGGCGGTCGCGCCCGCCGGTACCGACCGGATCCTGCCCGCCCGCTCCAAAGTGGACATGTTCGTTTCCAGCATCTGTACGATCGAGGTCCGCAGTTCTTCCGAAATGCAGGGGGCCGACCGGAACACGAATTCCCCGCCACCCGCAGGAGGTATGGGCTGGGCGATGGCGACCGCAGAAGCGGTGACCAACAGGAAGGTGAGCAGACATGGGCGCATCTATCGATATTTTTCTGAAAATACATCAACATGTTCAGGTTTCAGCAGACTGAGCTTCCAATTTGCTTCATACAAGAACATCGTCCTAAAAAGATGATCAAGGTACCATGACAAAGCTCGCTTAATTTGTAATTTCAAGGTATGAAAGCAACATCTGTTCGATATGTCTCGGGATATGTGCTGCATATCATCTTCGACGATGGAGTGGAAGGCGAGATCGATCTGCACGACTTAGTGAAAAAGGGTGTATTTCAGTCGCTGCAGGACACGGCATTATTTGCCGGCGCATATCTGACCGATCATTCCCTTGCATGGTCAGAAGAATTGGAAATTGATATCTATCAAATCTATCACCAGATTTCGGGCAGACCATTGAAAGAAATCATGAGCGGAATGAATGCTTATACCTCAAATTAATGATTACCCTGTAATGGATCATTTATGAAAGATATCAAGCGCAGAGATTTCCTCAGATCCGCAGCCCTCGCAGGGATGTCCTTCCCATTTCTCGGTCATGCCCATCGGTCTGAGCCAACGCACAAGGACCATACATCCATGCCCCCTCTGAACCCGCCTCCAACAGAAGATTATCTGGCGGCACTCAAACTGGAATTGAACAAGCAGTGGCCACAAAATCGAGCCATCAACCTGGTCTTCCACGGACATTCCGTCCCCGCCGGATATTTCAAGACACCGGTCGTAGACACACTTCATGCCTATCCACATCTCCTGTTGAGATCTGTCAAGGAAAGATATCCTTACGCGGTGGCCAACGCCATCGTTACCGCGATCGGCGGGGAGGATTCCAAAAAGGGAGCCGACAGATTTGACAGGGATGTACTGGTCCATCGGCCCGATGTCCTTTTTATCGATTATGCCCTGAATGACCAGCGCATCGGACTGCCTGCTGCCAGGGAAGCGTGGACACGCATGATCGAAGCTGCCCTCAATATAAATATAAAGGTAATACTGCTGACGGCCACACCGGATCAGCGGATCAACATCTCTGATCCGAATACGACATTGCAGCAACACTGCAACCAGATCGTTGACCTGGCAAATAAATATAAGATCGGATTGATCGACAGCTACAAGATCTTTCAGTCGCTGGTCGCACAAGGCGCGCCCATCACCGATTACATGTCGCAGGTGAACCACCCCAATGCAAAGGGACACCAGCTCGTGGCCGATGCCATCATGACATACTTCTGACCGAAGCAGTCATACGTGAGGCGTGCATTGGGCAGGAACCATGCGGTCAACAGACCCTGACCACCCGGATGTTCAAAAGGTGTCCGAGCTTTTCTATCCTGCCTGCCAGATGACCGATCCCGATTGCGCAGTGATGGGCTGGGCCCTGTATGCTCCATTGATGAATGAACGCACCCGCCGGGATCGGGAATCGATATCTGCTGTTCGTATTCCCGATCTCCAGGACGGGACCTTCGACAGCATTTCCTTCCGCCAGCAGGAGGAATACATCATCCTTCCCCTCCACGACCGAGAGCAGGGTCACCGGGCCTTTCCGCACACTCATCTGGATCGATAACCCCTTTCCGGGCTTGCCGTGATAGACCGGTAACGGCACCAATTGTACACGCCCCTCGGCAATGGCAAAATGCGCCGGACCGTCATGCCCCAGCAGGACAACATCATCATCAAAATCGGTCAGATAAAATTCAGAAAAGGATCCGCCTGCGCCGAAGGCTGACATGATCTTCATGGCATGCGCGTTCTTTACCTCATACTCGCCCGCCACCGGGATACCTCTGCCGGTCAACAGCGTATTGCCCGCGATCATCGATGTGACGATGTTTTCATATTCATTTCCCGGAGCGCCTTCGTAATAGTAGGCGACCGCATCCAGCGCGTGTGCTTCGACCAGCTTGTCCATGGCCACCGATGTCCGTGCCGCCCGCTCCAATTCAGCGGGCTCACAATCGGATGATACATCGAATGATTCCCGGAAGGATGCGATCTTTTGTTCGATCTCCGACCGGGTGACATCATCCCGGATCTGTTTCAATGCACACATCTCCAGCATCTCCATGTGTGTACCGAATACCCCGGATAGCTTCGTCAGATCGGTGTACACATCCAGCATGCCCCCATAATAGTGCCCAAGCAGTCCGATCCGGCCTGTTCTCATGGTGCGATATACGCCGATGGCGGCTGTCCAGTCGCGGATCTCATTCCAGACAAGCGGATCGTTCAGAAACCCTGTGATCAAATGGAACCGAATGCCCGTCCTGTTGAATACACTGGCGATCTCAGGAACCGCACATGCCTGACAGTTCTCCAGCCAAACGCTCGTCATTTTTCCCCGGTCTCCCAATGCATTGAATGCCGCGTAGTCGATCGATGCTGCGGGTTGAATATTCAGGACGATCAATGGTACCCTCAAACCCTGAGCGATCGGAAGCACCGTAGAAGAAAGGGCATAGGTTGAGACATACAGAAATACGATATCGACGTCCTGGCGACGAAATAGATCTAAAGCCGCCTTGCTCTTTATCGGATCATCGATCATCCCGGCATCAACCACCTCGATGTCGTTCTCTTCGATCTTGTGGCGGATGATGCTCTGATAGGATGTAAGTTTATCCAGCAGTCCGTCAAACTGCGGCCAGTATGTATTTAAGCCGATGCCAAACAATCCGACTTTCATCTTCATTCGATCTTAGATTTATGGTGTCGGAATGGATTTTAAAACTTCAGTACCCGTACCGGCCCAATCAGTCCCGATGGCTGTAGTGGACTCTCCGGCTTATACGGATTGACCGAACACCAGGTCTTCCGTTGTTCCTTTGGCAGTTTGCTGTCCCCGATCAGTCTGTTGACCCAGGTGTTCACCACTTCGATCTCAATGTCATTGCTGCCCTGTCGCACCCATCTTGAAATATCGAGTTGATAGGGCGCTGTCCAGACACCGCCTGCATATTGTCCGTTGATCTTCACCTTCGCCATCGCGGTGACGGAACCCAGATCGATCATCAATTTATCACCGGATGAGCGGCTGTTCAGCGTGAAACGATTGCTATAGAAGGCGGTCCCGGAGTAATATTTGATCCTGTCATCCTTTGACCTGGTCCAGTCCATCAGCGTATCGAAGGTCACCGGAGCTTCCGGCCCGCGTTGCAATGGATCGAAACGGACGGTCCACGGACCTTTCAGCCCATCGACCGTCGATGGGTCGGGGTGGTTTAGTTTCAGGTCCAGGGTCGTTGATCCTTTCCCTGGGTTTCTGAATACGATGAACACACTCTCATAAGGTGCCAGTTTCAGGGGAACAATAGTGGCGTCATCTTGTTGCCGATAGGAGGGAAGCACCCGCCTGTCACCCGTTGTGGCCTCCCACCGTTCCGGCTGAAGTCCCTTCATTCTGAAGGCGGGTTGAATGATCCGGGTCTCCGCCGTCTGGTTGGTGAGAAAATAAATATGAGCCTGCTGCGTGATGCGATGTCCGTAATGGATCGAAAGATCCTCAGGTACCCGGCAATCGGGGATGAGTTTGATCAATGCGAACGCCTGTTTCATATCCAGGCCGTTCATTATCAACCCCTTGCCGTACTGTCTCGACTTGACCTTCACGCCATCCACATCCCCCCACAACACTTTAGCCATCTGCCTCACCTGCCGGTCTGCATTCGGTTGATCCTGCAGGCTGGGCGATCGGTTCGGTGCAGGCCCGAGTATGACCGCGCCCTGCATCACCAGCTGCTGTATCTTTGATAATACCTCCGGACGCATGGTCTCCAGTTTCGGCAACACCATCATCTTATATTGAGTGCCGCTGGCCAGGGTGATCATCCCATCCCTGACCGTCATGTATTTCAGGATCACTTCCGCATTCATGTAGTCGAACTGATAGCCTACCGGCAGTGCAGGATCCGTGATGCCGGTCATCTTCGGAGCATCTTCGCCGATGAAATAGGCGACATCCGCCACATTCAGCCCCTGCTGCAGCATGAAGTTGGTGCGCTTGAGATATTGTGTGTACAGGTCCATCTGCGAGAACCAGGTATTCTTCCGATTGAACTCATTGCCGAACCAGGCATTGATGCCGGGGTTGCGATCCTCGTAGGGTTGTGTGATGTACACATGCAGCAGCGTGTTGTTGATCCCTTCCGCAAAGAACCGGTCCCCGCGTTGCTTGATCGTGGCCGGGTAGCGACTGAAAGCATTGCCGGCGCAGGTGTTGGACTCTGCCGATATTTTTGTCTTTCCGTAGATATGCCCGCACGAAGTGGCCGCCCGGTTCTCGATGTCGCCCAGCGTCCCCTCACTCCAAAACTCGCCGGAGATCTCATCCGATTGTCCGCCGTACATCAAAAACTCCCCCGGGAATCCCCAGTGGCCATAGTTCTCCAGCCAGGTCGTGAGGCCGTGCTGATGGCTGGCATCCCTCAATCCTCCAACATAATCATAGGCCAGCTTGTCGGCCACCATCCGGCGCATGTCCCACAGAAACCGGTCGGATGACTCCTGGCTGTTCACGACAATGCCCTGATAAACGGGCAGGTAGGGCGTCGGATCGTAGCCAAATTTCCGGTTGAATTCCTCGATGAACCCATCCGTGAAATTCTGTCCACCCATCTCATAACTATCCTGGACCACCACCTTGAAACTCTTGCGGTCGGCCGCCGGTATGCGCCGCAGCACTTCACCCATGTGCGCATCAAAATGCATCCGCACATGTTCACGACTCATCTTGTCCACTTCATATCCCGTAGCTTCCGGAGAGGCAGGGCCGTTCTTGGTGCCGGTCGGTGTCATCCCCGTTCTCAGGATGACCCAGTCTCCGGCGGGTACCCGCCACTCGAGTTTACCATCCTTCGTCATGTATCTGGTAATGTCGATGACCTTAGATCCATCGACCACCATGGCCCGGTCATCCGCTTCAGCCGGACGTTTCCAGAGATAGGCATCCCAGTAGGGCAGTGGCGTCGGGTGCATTTTCGCCAGTGACTTTTCTGCAGCACGCTCCACACGCGGGGACGTGAAGATCTCCACCTCCGCGATCCCGCTCTCCGGATATAGTTCCTTGAAGCTATTTCCCGCCTTTCGTTTGTGCGTCTTGATGATCTCGAATCCGACATTCAGGTCCGGCTTCGATCGGTTCATCTCAGATCGGGTGATGGTATGGTACGATCCTGCACTGTCGCGCACCTGAAATATCAGGTCCGCCAGGATGGGATGTTCCGTGGGACGTATAGACAAACTTCTGGCCGTGAAATATTCCTTTAGATCTAATTGAATGAACATCGAATCCCCGGCCGGGATCCTGATCCCCGTTTTGTTGTCGCCGTCCAGAAGTGATGACAAACCGGATACCTGGGGCATGGAAGAGATCGTTGCGTCGCGATCACTGATCCGCTGCCGATGGCCTTTCGGTGCAGGATAGGCGATGACCCGGACATCCTGAAAGGGATCGATGGGCTTGTCCAGCATCCTCGAGATGGTTACGGGTCCCTTTACATTTATTTCTGAGGTGATGAGATAGCGCATGGCATCCTTCGCTTTCACCCACGGACCGCCCGACTGGCTCCATCCCGGCGAATTAAAGATGCCGATGTCGATGTTCAGCTCTGTGGCTGTTTTCAGCGCGGTATGCAGGATGTCCCACCATTCCTCTGTGAGCATTTTCACCTTCCCGTACGCCACGTCACTCAATCCGATATTGCCGATGAAAGCGCGGTTGATGCCGGCTTTCTTCATGGACTGCAGATCACGCACCACGCCTTCCTTCGATATATTGTCCGATATCCAGTACCAGTAGACGGAGGTTTGGATGGAGTCCGGTGGGTTGATGAATCCCGCCTCCAGCGCGCCGCTATCGTCCCGGTGGCCGCGGGGTATGAAGGCGGCGATGACAACGATCAGGGCGGTGGACAGGAGGAAAAGTATTTTTTTCGCTGGCATAGAACTGTTGGTTGGTGGGGTGGATACACCGGCCTTCGGATTGGGTGCCAACTAAAGATAATTTACTTTTGATTTCGATCCATTGTTGAATGATGCCACATGACAGAACTATCTATACTTGCGTAGATATTGGATTTTTATTCTGAAAGAGAGAACTCTTCCACAACGGCTTGGTTGATAAACCCCGGTGATGGCAACTGGTGGCCCAATGTTAAAAATGAGGCATGGTCTGTAAGAGCCATCAGGGCTTTCTGATGGCTCTTACATTCTATGACTATAGCGCATCCTTGATCAGCGGCAACACTTCGATCGACTTTCTCAAGGCATAGAAAGGCAGTGTGGTCATCAGTTGAGTCGCTTTTTCTTCATCAATGTCCTTGAAAATGAGGACGGCCCCGTTCTTCGTCGGCCTTAAGAACAGTTGTTCCAAAAAGCCGGCTTGCTTCCACTGCGCCACCACCTCCCGTTCTTGCTTCAGTATCTCAGGGAAGTTGGCAGGAAGGTTCTGCGTATCAATGGTCAGGATGACCAGTATTCTGTTCATGATGTTTTATTGAACAATTTCGTGGTTAGCTCCGGAAAACGATAAAATGCAACGATGAATAGGAAGGATTGAATGACACAGGGTACGACAATAGACTGCCCATGTTCCAAATGTGTAGCAATCGCTCCGCCCATATACGCAGCCAACAGCAATGTTCCGATGATACCGGTTCGTGGAATGATAAAAAGAATGACACATATTAATTCTAGGATGCCAAGCAAGGTGTAAGTTCCTGCATCGAGACCAAAGCCGGCTGCCATTTTGAGGGCTTCTTCATTTGCGGTGAATTTACCGACGGCGCTTCCAAGGAAAATGAAGCCCACGAGCCCCGTTAGCACCCATTGGGTGATTTTTTTCGATTTTTCTGATTTCATTTTTTTAAAATTAAGAAACCAAACCTACACACAATACTTTACATTTGTGTATAGTTACATGATTGTATAGTAGTAACCCATAGTAAAGCAATGAACGAATTCAATACCTGATGTCAGAAAAAAAAGTAAATAATTGTTCCAAGACCTGCAGCCTAAAGGATGTACTCGACATTATCGGGGGTAAATGGGCCATGCCCATCATCTATAACCTCTCAAAAGGAAAACTCCGCTTCAAGGAGATTGAACGCTCGATCGAGGGCATAAACACCCGGATGCTGGTCAAGGAATTGAAAAACCTGGAAGCCAATGGCATCATTACCCGTCAGGTTTTTGCCACCGTGCCTCCAACGGTTGAATATACCCTGACACAAAAGGGGGAAAAACTATTGCCCAGCATACAGTCGCTGCATCAGTGGGGACAGGAGTTTGCGACATGATAGATTGAAGCGTTAACCGCGAAGTGAAGAAGCCGCAAAGGACCTTTGTATTTTCTTCGCGCCTTGGCGGTTAAACCTTAACTGCAATGAACAAACAAAAACGCCCCTCCGATTTTGTGGAAGGGCGTGATGACCTTTGCTGGGAGGAATTCGTATGATTTAATGATCGCTCTTCCTGATATTTCCAAAATCACTATTCCGGGTGCCCTACTGATTTACATTCCAAACTTTCCTTACGTAATATTCGCTGAAACCCGTTAATTGTGAAATTTCTCTCGCCGGCTTACCATCTTTTCGGAGTCTTTTTACCTGTTCCATTCTCAGGCGATTAATAAAGGCACCAGGCTTTTCAGGTGAGAGTAGTGTGTATATAACGGCATTATTTGTCTTGAACTTTTCAGCAATCGACTTAAGACTTGCTTGTGCAAGATTTTCTTTTATAAAGGTCTCAATGTCTTCGCGAGTTAATTTTGGCAGTGAGGCAATTTGAGTTTCCGCTATTATTTGCTTCAGCTGGCCCCGGGAACGGTAATGTAGATAAATGAACGTAATTGCAATCAGCGCTATTCCAATGAGTAGTGATAAAAAATAAACAGGTAAACTTTGCTCACCTGAACTTTTGGCTACCCTGTCTGCAAGTTGATCCAGATGTTTAGCATCCAGAACGTAGAGGCCATTAATACTTCCCGCGAAGAGACTGTCGCCTTCTAGATAAAGTCCCCGGCGATTAAACTCCACTCCTTGTATGAGCTTCCTTACTTTGTTGGAGACTTCATTATACTGAAAGAGGCCTGCATCGGTGGAAATGGCAAACTCAGAACCACCCAAATGCAACAGGGTATGTGCCTTCGCCAGGTCGATCAATTTCTTCATATTGCCATCTGCACGCACCACATATAAACCCTGACTCCCTAGTAAGTAGTGGTTAAGGTTGGTGATATGCCCGCTCAAGATCGGTTCGGGAAGGCTTATCACCGTCTTAAACTTTTTAGAGGTGGGATTTATTTGTATGAGATCACGACCGGATGCGAAATATACCGAACCCCGATTCTCCCCCAGCACTACGACTTCTGCATCTTTGTTGTTTGATCGGTATAAAGAGCTTGCATACGTCAGCGCACTGTCCATCAATACGAGATCCGTCTTGGCCGAAACGAGGTATTTTTTGTGGTAGGAAGAAAAGAGTACATCTGTAGCCAAAAAAGTAAAGCCCCTGGGCAGATTTTTCCAATATGAAGGAAGACTGTCCCCTTGGCGTATCTCGGCTATGACCAGGGAACTATAGCAAATAAACACTTTTCCGTTCAGTTCACGAATGTATCCGTCTGTGAACGGCGGGAAGCCCGACGAGGGAGATTCCAACTTTCGCCCTCTGAAATAGAGCCCAGAGTAGGTCCCGATAAAATTATGAGAAGTTGTTCTGACACTGTGATTGCGGTAACGTAGTTCGTAGGGCAGGATCTCAAAAATGTACATTCTGCCAGCAGAGGTGATATAAAAGAATTCCTCTGTACCGGCGTGATACTCATCACGGATTTCGGTAGGATAGGGGAGCATTCGAGCATAAGTAGACTGATCATGATATCTTATTCCGTTATGATCGATCACGGGGCTGCCTTTTTTATTAAGGGTCAGGTAGCCGATTTGGTTATTCAGCTTTTTCATGACCGCCCCCTCTAAAGTAAAAACCCCTTCTGAAGTACCCGCATAGATCCTGCCATCGCCCCCTTTGAGCACATTGTAATAGAACGGACGGGAGCTCATTGAATAAAGGATGGTATCCCTCAACTGGGCCCAAGTGGGTGTTCCCAATATCATAATGACATAAAAAAGACAATTTTTAAGCCTCATCCAGTTGATTCTTAGGGCTTTTTAAAATTACAATAGCCGTTTAAGCAATCCAAAGTATGATTATTTTTTTAATATTTTAAAAATAGCAAGGGTGAGTCAATTTTAAAATTGTCATTAAAAATTAACTCACAAGCAAGAAAAAAATGCCACACATGAAAAAACTGACAGGCTTTTTGAGACCATAGTTTTGTTGTCAACTTAAAACACCGTCATGAACCGATAAAATGCGGATACGCCTTTTCCAAACCTTCTGTGGGCCGCCCCTAAAATTGAAGAGATCAAGGTAGATCAAATGAAGTCTGTTCAAAAAAAGTAAATGCTGAATCAACGACCATAATCATTAAGAGATAAAATTCCGAAAAAATGAAAAAAGTCAGCGTACTCAAATTTTTGTTTAGCAGTTCACTGCTTATGTATGGTTATCATGTTCATGCACAAATTGGTATTGGAACGACCAGCGTAAATGCCTCAGCGAAATTACAAGTGGATGCTACGAATAAAGGTTTTCTGCCTCCTCGTGTGTTGTTAACCAGTACATCTGATGTTAGTACCATTGCCACCCCGGCTACAGGCTTGTTGGTTTACAACACCAATACTGCGGGTTCATCACCTTCCAATGTTACGCCCGGATTTTATTACTATGATGGTTCCAAATGGCAACGTATTATCAATCAACAGCCGGATGCAACCGTAAGTTTTACCACCTCGAATCCAAATACAGGTAGCCCTTCATTTACGCCTAATACACCCGCAAGTACCGACTATATTTATATAAGTAATGTTGATAATTCCCAATGGACCTACAATGGCGTAGCTTATGTCACTTACACACCTCCCTCAAGTACCCCCTGGATGCTATCCGGCGGAACAACCGATGCAGGGAGTAATAAATCCGATGCCGTGTACAGAACCGGTAGTGTGGGTATAGGGTCAACCACTACACCTAATGCCAGTGCCCAACTCGATGTAAACAGCACAACTAAAGGATTGCTGCCTCCCCGAATGACCTCTGGCCAAAGAGATGCCATAAGTTCACCGGCAGATGGTTTGGTGATTTACAACACTACAAACAATCGTCTGGAGATCAGATCTTCCTCCGCCTGGCTGACATTAGTTACGCTGACTGGAACGGAGACGCTGACAAATAAAACCATAAGTGGACTGGTTGCATCCACCATCACCGGAGGATCGGGTACAACCCAGACCTTGACTTACAAGACAACGACGGGTGTCGGGGCATCTGGCGCGGACCATATATTCCAGGTGGGTAACAACGGTGCTACGGAAGCCTTAAGGGTTACAAATGCCGGAAGGGTCGGAATCGGAACCAACAATCCTGGAGCCGCCTTAGAGTTGGCTTCCGGAGTATCAAACGCCTCAGGGTTGAAATTCACCAACTTTAATTCTGCTACTGCAACATCTGCCGGAGCGACCCTGGGAGTGGACGCCAGCGGAAATGTAGTTACCGTGACGGGTTCTTCTTTTTCTCCATCTTTTAGCTCAGCCGCGCCCTCCGGTTCCATAACAGTTAATGCTGGGAGCGCTGCTGTGTTGGCATCCATCTCTCTTCCCACTACAGGAACTTATCTGATCAATTACAGCATGCGTGTGCAAGCCACTTCCATTATAGCCAACCAGTATTCAGTGGGTTATCTGTCCAATACCAACACAACTGGAAGCCCCATTGCAGGAACAGAGATCTTGGGAGGCTATTCAAATTCAGGTGCTATTATAGGGGGTAATTACTCCGGTTCCTACATAGTCACAGTTACATCGGCTCCGCAATCCATTTATTTCGTAGGGGAGGCCAGAAACGGGCAGATGAGTTTTACCGACGACGCTAATGGCAGAACACGAATTACTTACGTGAAAGTCACACCGTAACCTTTTTCTATGTTGCTGTCATTTTTAGTGCCATTTAGTGTGGTGTCGATTTTATGGTTCTGAATTGTTTCATGAACAGCAAAATACAGGAAGCACTTACTTATAATTGTGTTTGATATAAAGTTGAATGAGCTACCCTCATCTCGTACGTCCTCTGAGTAAAAGTCCCTGATCGCTCTGTGAGCCTGGGGCTTTTTGCTGTCCGCTCCCAGAAGTAAGCTTCTGGTCGCGGCCATAAAAAAAGCCCCGCACAAAGTGCGGGGCTTTTACTCGTGCCCTTTGCTGGACGGAGTTCGAACGAAATAGAACACGATATATCTATCATGCAAAAGGGGTAATTATAAATTGGCGTTCAGATTACTGGCGCATCTAGAACTTATTCTA
>JAJTFQ010000196.1 GCA_021299955.1 Chitinophagaceae bacterium | reverse complement strand
AAGAATGCGACCTTCTGCCCAGCCGTTCATCTGGTCCTGGAGAAACTGATATCATCCTGATCCCTTCTTTTCCGACGTCCGGCGAAGGAGCCTTCAGTAGTCCATCTTTCTCAATGTGGGAGCCTTCCACCAGGTGGTGACGGCTACCAGGATGGTCATCCCACCGCCGAAAACCACCGCCGGCACTACCCCCATCAACCGAGCCGTGAAGCCACTTTCAAACGCGCCCAACTCGTTGGAGGACATAATGAAGATGCTGTTCAGGGATGCGACGCGCCCCCGCATTTCATCGGGTGTTTTCATTTGCAGGATCGTCGATCTGACCAGGATGCTGATGCCGTCAAGGATACCGCCCAGATAGAGGGCCGCCATGGACAACCAGAAGTTCCTGGATAAACCGAAGATGATGGTGCAGATCCCAAAGCCCGCGACACTTAGCAACATCTGCCGCCCTTGTTTCGTCTTCATCGGCCGTATCGACACCCAAAACAGGAGGGTGATCGCCCCGAGTGCCGGTGCAGATCGGAGCATCCCCAGGCCTTCCGGTCCGCGTTTGAGGATCTCTTCGGAAAAATAGGGCAGCAAGGCGGTCGCCCCGCCGAAAAAGACAGCAAACAGGTCGAGGCTCAGGGCACCCAGCACTTCCCGTGTTTTCCATACGAACCGAAAACCCTCCCTGATGCTTTCCAGCACAGATTCCGTCCGTTGCATGCCCACCGCCGGCTTTGGGCCGATGAAGAAGGTGGCGAGCAGGGATACGATCATCGATGCGATCATCAGCGAAAAGGTGACCGACATTTCGAGCTTGGCGTACAGCAACCCCGCCAGGGCAGGTCCCGACACCGCCGACACCTGCCAAGAGCCGCTGTGCCATGTGATGGCCGAGGGAAGCTTTTCCCTGGGGACCAGCTGGCTCACCAGGGCGAAAGAGGTCGGACCGCTGAAGGCCCGGGCGATCCCCGTGCAAAAAGCTATGGCGTAAATACTGGCCAATATGGTAGAAGTGGAGAATAGCTGCAGCGTCGATTTACCCGTGATCAGTGCGAAACTTACGGTCAGTAACAGGTTGGCCGCTACACTGAGGATCAGTAAGGTCCGCTTATCTTTTTTGTCGATCACATGCCCGGCATAGAAGGCCATCACAAATGCCGGTACGAATTCAACCAATCCAATCAGTCCAATACTGAACGGATCATGCGTGAGCTCATATACCTTCCAGCTGATCAGCGTGGCCTGCATGTTCAGCACCAGGATGAAAAAGAACCGCGCAACGATGTATCCCCGAAATTCGGAAAGTCTGAGGACGTCGAAAGACTGATGGGAGAGGAGTTTCGGCATCTGTTTACAAAGGTACCCGATTCCCCTTGTACGATGAAATTCAAGCCCGATCACATATAAAATGAAAATTGATGATCTGCTCAAGCAGCAGGGAGATCGCCCGTCAGGGCAGCGAAAGATAATGCTGGCCCGGTCCCCAATCTTCATCCAATGCGCGGATGATCGTCTGCAGGTGCCGTTCATCCCCAAGGAAGTCAGCCCGGGACGCATCCACGAACAGTGTCTTCACATTGTGCTCCCGGATGTAGTGGGTATAGGTCTGCTGGATATCCGACAAGTATTCGTCGGGAATGGACTGCTCGTAAGATCTGTTCCGCTTTCGGATATTCTCCTGAAGCCTCGACACCGGCGCATGCAGGTAGATGAGGATATCCGGTTGGGCGACCTGCTGGTTGATGATATCGAAAAGCCGTTGATAGAGCCGGAATTCATCCTCCGGCAGGTTCACCTTCGCAAAGAGCAGGCACTTGGTGAAGAGATAATCCGAGATGGTGACCGACTGGAACAGATCCGGTTGCTGCGACCAATCCTTTTGCTGCTTGAATCGTTCTGCCATGAAGAAAAGCTCCAGCGGAAAGGCGTACTGGCGGGGATTCTCATAGAATTTCGGCAGGAAGGGGTTGTCGGCAAATTCCTCCAGGATGAGGCGGGCGTTGTAATGCTGCGCCAGCAGGTGCGAGAGGGTTGTCTTTCCCGCGCCGATATTGCCTTCGATGGTGATGAACGAATACTTCATGCAGGGCGCAAACTTAGGCAGGAATCATTTAATCTGCTTGTCGGGTTATCAACAGTCCGTGCATTTTAAGATTGGCTCTGGCACAACCCATTGATGTTCAAAAGTCGGTATAGCTTTTCCAGCTATCAGTCTGCTTGATGAAGTAACCGGGTTAAGTCTCTATTCCCCTAAAATGTGATGCGGAACATCAGCATGACCAATGTTCCGCATCTTTTGCAATTACCTCCTCAGATCATTTGAGCGTTTTCAGATAGATGTCGCGGTACTCGACCCTCATCTTAGGCATCACGTGCACCTGAAGCCCGATGAGCCCGCTCATTTTTCGTTTGGACAGATCTTCATCCGTCACCTCACTCATGAGTACACCATTGATGTAATGCCGGAGGTGGTTGCCTTCGGCGATGATGTGGATCTCGTTCCAGTCGTCTTTCCGGATCTTCGATTTCAACTCCTCACCATTTCCCACAGATCCAGTGATGGTCGGTTTCTGGCCTTGTTTCAGCAAAGACTGTTCGCCGCGCATCGCCAGGAAGCCCCGGCCACGTTCCTCGTAATTCTGACCGGTGTAGCGGTTGGCTCCGTCGATGTCGGCCTGGTATCCACGCAATCCAAGCGGCACATTTTCTACCGGCTCGCTGCGATACTGGACGCCACTATTACCTTCGGCACTGATCCTGTACCTTGCCTTGAATTCGAAGTTTGCGGGTTGACCTCCGCGATAGATCAGAAAGGTGTTCGACTTCAGCGGTTTTTCTTTGGTGACTTCACCGATCAGGGTTTCATTTTCGATCCTCCAGAAGTTGGTGTCACATTCCCAGTGCTTGAACGATTTGCCGTTGAAGATCTTCTTGAATCCCTTCTGCCGGCTTTGAGCGAGGACTTCCTGTTGAAGCGACAGTATGTTCAACAGCAACAGCGCGATGGATGATATGCGAATATTCATTCGTTTATATTTATTTTCCGGATGAATGCGGCAGGATGTTACTGCTCATCAGCAACTCTTCCAACTGCGACTCGCGGCAGAGTCCAGCACGGCCTGGCATACTTTCTGCGTTTCGTATGCATCCTGGAAGGTAGGTCCGCAATCCTCCCCGGTTTCCAGGGATTTGAGGAAGTCTGCCACCTGATGCACGAACGAATGTTCGTATCCAATACCAAGTCCCGGTACCCACCACTTGTTCATGTACGGCTGTTCGCCATCGGTCACATGAATGGATCTCCAACCCCTCAGGTTGGATTCATCTCCGTTGTCGAAATACTCCAGCCTGTTGAGGTCGTGCAGGTCCCAGCGGATGGAGGCATTGGCACCGTTGATCTCAAAAGTATAGAGCGCCTTGTGGCCACGGGCATATCTGGTGGATTCAAAGAGACCCAGAGAACCGTTATTGAATGGCCGATACCTCCTGAATACCACCATTCAGCCAGATGGCTGTGTCGATGCAATGGGAGAGCAGGTCTCCCACCACACCGGAGCCGGCGACGGCCGCATCCATCCGCCAAAGGCCTTCTCCGCCCTGAGGAAGTTTTTCGTTGATGGTCCAGTCCTGCAGGAAGTTCGCCCGGTAATGATAGATCTTTCCGAGTTTGCCCGAAGCGACGATGTTTTTCGCCAGCGTCACGGCTGGGATCCTCCGATAATTATACCAGACAGTATTCTTAACACCTGCCGCGGCGATGGCATCCACCATTTCTTTCGATTCCAGGAGATTGCGCGCCAGGGGCTTCTCGCAAAGGATCATCTTGCCCGCCTTGGCCGCAGCGATGGCGATCTCCGCATGCGTGTCATTCGGCGTGCAGATATCCACCGCATCGATATCATCTCTTTCTATGAGTTTACGCCAATCGGTCTCCGTGCTCTCATATCCCCACTGATCGGCGAAGGCCTTCAGCTTAGATTCATTTCTGAAACAAACGGCCTTTAATACCGGCGTGTAGGCCAGATCCGGAAAAAAGTTACGGATCCTGTTGTATCCATTGGAGTGGGTTCTTCCCATGAATCCACCACCGATCAGGCCTATATTTATTTTTTTCTTTTCCATGTGATCGAGTTTATATCTAATTATATTTATTTTTTCATCCCTCCCATCCGTGATGGTTCCTGACTTTTACAAGGGCCGCCAGGATATCGTTCCAGGTCTGCTGCTTCATCAATACCTCGTTGGGGAACATGCATCCGTCCCAGCAGATATGCTGGAAGGCCTTGGTGAGTTCGCCATTTTCATCCCTCAGCCAGTAACCGGCATGCCGGGCAATGTCGAGCTTGCCGTTGGGATCCAGTGCCTGGCAATGACGGCCTGTCTTATCATGCGATCCGGTACCATGGACCGTTCCGTCATTCTGGGCTACGTGGAAGTCCAGCGTCCAGGGTCGCAGCGCGGCGGTAAGTTTTTTCAGTCCCTCATCCAGCGCGGCTCCGTCGCTCCAGTCGAAGTCCACTGGCAGGATGCGGTGCTCCGGCGCGTTATATCCCAGCAGGTACAAGAGCGTATGGGCCATGTCTGCCTGGAATCCAATGTTGGGTCGATCTACAGCCTCGAGGGTGTCGATCATACTTTTCCAGCTGTGCATGCCACCCCAGCAGATCTCTCCCTCTGCCGCGAGTTTTTCGCCGTAATCCGCCGCTACATCGCAGGCCTCACGGAAGGTTTCTGCGATCAGCTTCGTGTTGCCTGCTGGATCCTTGGCCCAGGCTTCGGGCTTGCTGGCGGAATCGATCCGGATGATACCGTATGGACGTACGCCCGCATTGCGCAGTTTCTTGCCAAATTCGCAGGAACGCTTCACCATATCCACAAACACGGCGCGGTCTTCCTTGCTGCCCATGGCCGGACCGCCCCAGATGGGGGCCACCAGGGAGCCGATGTTCAGGTTCAATGCGCCAACCTTATCGGCCAGTCGCTTGATTCCGTCTTCCGACTCGTCGATATTGAAATGTGGTTCAAACAGTCCGATGTCGATGCCATCGAATTTCACGCCATCCGCTTCGGCATTGGCGGTGAAATGCAGGAGCGTATCGAGATCGATCGGGGGTTCAGAATCCGGTCCTTTGCCCACGATGCCGGGCCAGGTTGCATTGTGTAGTTTGGGGTAGTTGTTCTGTGACATATGGTTGCATTTTAAGTTGAGGTGAATCAGGCGTGTTTTGCGATCTGTTGTTTGATGAATCGAAGTCCGTTTTCAGCCATATCCCAGGGTGCGGAATACTCCCGCCATACATTGATGGCGTTGGCGAAATCCGGATCATTCCTCGAAAAAGCTTCGATCGTCAGCCAACCATTGTACTTGATCTCCGCCAGCGTGGCAAAGGTCTCATCCCAGTGGACGTGTCCGTCGCCGGGTGTACCCCGGTCGTTCTCGCTGATGTGTACATGTGCCAGCCAGGGCGCGATCCGGTGGAGGGCATCCTTCGCTGTCTTTTCTTCAATATTGGAGTGATGTGTGTCGTACATGGCCCGCACATGCGGATGTGCGGCCAGACTGACCAGATGACTCAGCTGCTGCATCGTATTGCAGAGATAGCATTCAAATCTGTTGAGGGCCTCCAGGGCAAGGGTGATGCCGGCGGTGGCAGCGTATTCACCGGCCACATGCAATACCTCCGCACACCATTGGTATTCGTCCGTTTGAGGAGGCTTCTTGGAGAAATGACCATGTGCCGAATGGAATGGCCCGCAGAGGATGCTCGACCGCATGTCATGCGCACGGTCGATGCCCCACTTGATGCGATCCAGCGCCTTGCCTCTGACCGTAGCATCCGGACTCACGGGATTGTGATCCGTGTCCACCACAAAAACAGATGTGGTCTCCAGGCCGATGCCTGCGGCATGATCTCCAAATCTCTTGTATGCCGCATCATCCGGAGCGCCGATGAAACATTCCACCCCGTCGTATCCGATCTCCCGGAGTCGGTCGATGATCGGAAACTGTGCATCCGATACCACGGCCGACCACACCAGTGTATTAAAACCTACTTTGTACATCTTTATATTTATTTTCTATATGGCACGTGGATGTCCATCGGCCCCTTCCATTTCTTCGGGATCTTTTTCCCGGCCACCCAGTGCATGGCGTTGATCACCAGATGCTGGAAAGGTTCCTGATCGAAATCTTCCGGATGCCCCATCGTGGTGAAGAAGATCTTTGCGCCATACTTGTTGGTGCCTGTCCACGCCACCGGATTATCATAGGCATTTTTATTGTTCGTATTCACGGAATGCCCCATCATCAGTGCTTTTGAACCATTGGATGGATAATTGGGCAAAACCTGGTACAACCACGATCTGACATGAAAACTTTTGCCCACATCATGGAGGATGGGATCGTTGGACACGGAATCGATCATCGTCACATCCGTAGATGATTCATGCCCG
The DNA here is from genome assembly GCA_021299955.1 of Chitinophagaceae bacterium. Lineage (GTDB taxonomy): Bacteria > Bacteroidota > Bacteroidia > Chitinophagales > Chitinophagaceae > Pollutibacter. Next base: position 1,175 of record JAJTFQ010000196.1, on the reverse strand, counting down.
TAATGCGTATGCCGGTTCACACCGCCCCAACCCGGAGGCGAGTTGAAGGCCCACTCTCCGAAAGCATTCCAACGTTCAGAGGGATGTCCCTTCGGGAAATTGAATGAGTGGGTGGTGGTTCTGAAACCAACCATGGGCTTGCCTGTCTTCAGGAAGTCTTCGATCAATTGTAGCTGATCAGCGGGCAGACGACGCCAGCGGAGGTAGAATACCGCAATGTCCGCGTCCTTCAGGGCTTCCAGTCCCGGGATGTTCTCCTCAGACTTGAAATCAGGGTAGGCCTTGAGGACCTTGGTGCGGAATCCATAGTTTTTTTCCAGTTCCGCAGCGATGATCGGCATCGTGGCCTCACTGCTGTATTCATGGTCGCCGGTGACGAACACCACCAACGGCTTTTGGGATGCTTTTTTCCCTTGTGCCATGACCGTTCCAGTAATCATCAGGACCAACATGATCACAGGAGCTACTTTCCGCATGATGCGGGGCATTGATTGAAGAATATGGAAGTAATTCATCAACATAAATATTAATGGTTATTATTTCTCCATCGGATGGACTTTCAACAACTCTTCCGGCGTGTAGAATCCTTTTTTCCCCTTGATCGAAGCCCTGATTTCCTTTACACGTTCAGGGTTGACCGCAGGTGCCCGGTTGCCGAATGCATTACGAACATAAGTGAGTACAGACGCTACTTCATCATCTTTCAGCATGCCCTCATACGGTGTCATCGGCACCTGTCCGGGATATTTCTTCCCGTTGACGACAATTGGTCCGTACAAACCTTTCAGGACCAGCTTAATCAAGCGGTCTTCACTGCCGGTGACCCACATAGATCCTTTAAGTGGAGGGAAGCCTGAGGATTCCAGCCCTTTTCCGTCGGCCTGGTGGCAGGTATTGCAAAAACCGTCCCGCATATAGATGGCTTTTCCTGCCGCCATGATTTCGGGTTTGATGCCCGCTACGACAGGCACTTTGTCGGCCGCCTCTTGCCTGGGTCTGACAACCGCCCTGCCGTTCAGATGTGCCTCAGCGGTGTTATACGCCGGCTGCATCCAGGTGTCAAGTGTTTTTTTGCCTGCTTCTAAAATGATGGGCAATCCCCTTTCTTTCCCGAGCCAGGAGGCAGCAACAATGGCCTCCAGTCTGACCCGGCCATGCTCATCTTTTGCCGCCTG
>JAJTFQ010000195.1 GCA_021299955.1 Chitinophagaceae bacterium | reverse complement strand
GTTTCAGTACGCCTGCGCTGAGATCGATCTGCGTTTGCGGAATAGGCAGCAGCACATCCCGCGTATTGGTGAATGCCGTCTTCCCGGCTGCCGTCAGCACATCCTGGGCAATCCCCCAGCGGACGATGTCAAAGAAACGATCATGCTCCATGGCCAGCTCCACCCGACGTTCGCGGCGGATGGCATCGCGCAGCATCGCCTGGACGTCGGTGGTAACATCAGGGAGAATATTGGGCAGTCCGCCACGCGCACGGGCGCGGACGCTGTTCAGTGCGGTTTTGGCCGCCGTGATGTTGGCTGTACCACCCACTTCGGTAGCCGCCTCTGCAAACATCAGTACCACATCAGCATAGCGAAGCAGACGGACGTTCATCCAATACCCGAAACGATTGCCGATCGAGTTCCGGAACGTAGGACTGCTATACACCTTGTTATTATACCGGGGATTGGGTCAACCAAGCGGCAAAGCCTCTCCATATATCGATGAAAAGGTCTGTGTGGCAGTGGATGTGTACAGGATCGTGCGTACTCTTCGCGGATCGCCGGTTTCATAGGCGGCCTCCAATTGCACACTGGGCGTGTTCCAACCCCAGCCCAGATCCCACGCACCTGCACCCCGCACACCCTGGATCTGCGCATACTGCACCCCATTGGCGGTCGGTATGGCCGCCGTGGCCGTGGCCTGTACTTCGAAAACCGACTCACTGCTATTCTCACCATCCTCCCGGAAGATCCGGTCGTAAGGTGTTGAGAGATTATACTGCCCGGAATTCATCACCAACTGCGCAGTTGCCATGGCCTGCGGCCATTTTTTCTGCGTGAGATACACCTTCGCCAACAAGCCGTTCGCCGCCCCGCTGGTAGCGCGGCCTGCGAATCTCACATCCCATGTCCTTGGCAGGTTCTGCGCAGCGAAAGCCAGGTCGGCTTCGATGAAAGCATAGATCTGAGCCGCCGTGCTTTGCGCCACATTGTTCTGAGCCGCCGGATTGGTGAACAGAGAATCGATCAACGGAACACTGCCAAAGAGACGCACCAGCATGAAATAAGAATAACCACGCAGGAAACGCGCTTCCCCGATCGTCTGCTGTTTGACTGCATCCGTCGCCACGATCAACGTATTCGTATTCACCTCCTTGATGGTCTGGTTGCACTTGTTGATCATTCCGTAATACCCAAGCCAGAGGGCATTGCAAAATCCATTGCTGGGCAGTACCGGGAAATTGTCCATGCTGATGGCATTCGCACCACCATCCGCCGGTGTGCTGCCCTTGTCGGCATCATCGCTGCGAATACTGGTAGCCACGATGTACGACTGGCTGTGGACATTGAAGCTGCGCAGGTCGTTGTACGCCCCGAAGATGAACTGGTCGTAAGGACCGGAACCACCCGGATACGGATAGTTGTCGGCATCATAGCCGCCCTGACGTTGCGTATCCAGGAATTTCTGACAGCCGGAACCGAGCAGGATCAAGCAGGACATCATCCCTGCCACCGCCAGCCTGTTGATATGTAATGACTTTTTCATATCTGTTCTTTTCATTTCGGATTAAAAGGAGAGGTTGACACCAACGGAATACACGGCCGGAACCGGATAGGCCCCGTTGTCGGCACCGCCGCCCAGGATGCTGCCGATCAGCGGCTCCGGAGAATAACCCGTCACCTGACTCCAGGTCTTCAGGTTTTGGGCGTTCAAAAACAACCGGGCCTTTTGGACCCCGATGCCCGACAGCAGATTGCGATCGAAGGTGTACCCCAGCTGCAGCGTGCGGATCCTGAGATAGTCACCCGGCTCCAGGAAGTAGGTACTCATCAGGAAATTGTTGCCCCGGGTGTTGTCCAGGACCGGCTCAATGTTCGTGGAACCCGCTGTGGTCCAGGCATTCAGACGATTGGCCTCGTAGTTCAGCACCGCGAAGGTAGACGTGCGCCGCTGCGTGTAGATCTTATGTCCGGCCGCCCCCTGGAGTTCGATCTCCAGATCCAGCCCGCGGTAGGCCAGCCCCAGGCTGCCACCAAAGGAATACGGAGGGAATGGCGTTCCGAGGTACCCGCGGTCAGCCGGCGTCAGGGCGCCGTCTCCGTTCACATCCGCATAGGCGATGTCGCCCGGCAGGGAGTTCACAAAGGAAGGACGCTTCGCGAGGTCAGCTACCGTCTGGTAGATGCCCGTCTGCGTATATCCGTAGAGATATCCGATCGACTTGCCGGTGGTCGTGAGGTTCGTACCCCCATTACCGATGATCGAGAAATTGAAATTATCACCGATCGAATTCACGACATTCCGGTTGTGGCTGATATTCGCGGCCACCCGATAGGTCAGGTCCTTCCCGATACGGTCGCTCCATTCTGCATTGAATTCCACGCCCCGGTTGTTGATCTCCCCCAGATTGGTGAAATAACTGCGCGTTTCGTTCGGCAGGGTCACCGCCGTGAGGATGTCGCGCGTCGTACGGTCATAGAAAGTGAAAGACGCCGATAGCTTGTCTTTCAAGAGGCGAACATCAAAACCTGCATCCAGGCCCTGAACCACCTCCCAGTGCAGGTTCGGGTCGGGGATGTAGGCTGCTTGAATGGACGTATATACATTATCACCGAAGATCGCCGTAGATGCATTGCTGATCCCGGGGCGATAGAGATTATCCGCAAAGCCATTGGCATTGCCCGTCAGACCCCAGGCGGCCCGTACCTTCAGGAAATCGATCGCGCCGAGGTCCTTCACGAAAGACTCTTCGCTCAGCACCCAACCCAGACCCACACTACCGAATGTTCCCCAGCGGTTCTCCGGCGCAAACTTCGAACTGCCATCCCGGCGGATCGTGGCGTTCAACAGGTATTTATTACGGAAGGAATAGCCCACCCGCGCAAAACCACCAACGATCGCACTCTCCGAACCGCCACCGCTGTTGTTCAGCGGATTGTTCGGATTGATGATGCCCAGATACCAGAAATCCGGATTGTTTGGCACGTTCACCGTGGTATCCCGACGGGTACCGCTGACGGATGAACCCGCACTGTAGATCGTAGTCAGACCTGCCACGGCGTTGATCGAATGGCCATCTCCCAGCCGACGGTCGAAACTCAGGGTGTGATCCTGCTGGAAGCGGCGCGACTCACTCTGATCCTGGGATACAGAGGTGCGCGCCGTATTATCGAAGGTCACGTTAGTAGGCGTCCCGCTCTCTCCCAGATTCATGAAGGAGAAAGGCAGCCGCGTGTAACTGCGACCGGTATTGAAGGCCAGGTCGCCGTAGACGGTAGACTTCCAGGTGAAATGCTTCAGGAATTTCACCTCAGCAAACAAACTTCCCACCACGCGATAACCCCGGTCGATGCTGTTGGCATCACCACGGTAGAGCGCCGCCATGGGATTGCCCACCTGCGCACGCTGGAAGGAAGGCATACTGTAGAAAGTGTCTTTTGCATACTGGATCGGAACGATGGGCGCCGCCCACAAGGCATTCGTGATCGAAGCCGCCGGCGGATTATTGCGGGAATGATATCCCGTGATATCAGCACCCACCTTGACATTCGGACTGAACCGGATCTCCTGGTTCAGGCGAAGGATGTAACGCTGGAAACGATCGTTCTTCAGCACACCCTCCTGGTCTGTGTACCCAAGATTCAGATAAGTGGTGGATTTCTCCCCGCTGTTGGAGATGCTCAGATTGTTGTTGGAGAATCCGGCATCCTGCAATACCAGGTCCTGCCAGTTCGTATTCGCCGTGTAGTTGGTATAATCAAAGGCGGCCGCCCCCAGATTGGCCAGCTGGGCATCATAGAGTTTGCGAAATCCTGCGGCATCCGTCAGGGCGATCCGATCCTGAACGGTCTGCACACCATAGGATGTCTGCAGATTGATGCGTGTCTGTCCCCTCGCAGCCTTCTTCGAAGTGATGGCGATGACACCATTCGCTCCGCGCAAACCATAAATGGCGATCGAAGATGGATCCCGAAGGACATCGATCGACTCGATATCAGCCGGATTCAGGAAGTCGATGTTGTCATGCAGGATGCCATCCACTACAAAAACCGGACTGGCGCTGTTGGTGCTGTTCACCCCGCGGATGCGCACCACGGGTGCAGCCCCCGCACGGCCGGTATTGGAGATCGTAAGCCCCGGCACCTTGCCCTGCAGCGATGCGATCGGGTTGGTGGCTGGCATGCC
>JAJTFQ010000194.1 GCA_021299955.1 Chitinophagaceae bacterium | reverse complement strand
GTCAATCCCTCGTAACGCTGCTCGGGGATGCCGATCTCTCCGAGGAAGACGACCTTGCGTCCTTTCATATAGGCCGTCGGGCGGATGAACTGTTTGATGTATTCGATGCCTTTGTAAAGTTTGACACCTGTATCGTCCATGCCGTCGTAGCAGGACCAGGATACCATGTCCACTTCCACCAACGGCAGTACGCTGTTCACAATGCCGGGGATGCCTGCCTGGCTATCCATTACCTTATTGGCCTCAATGGCATGATATACTTTGCATTTGGTGCGCTTCACTTCAGCGCGCGCGCGATTTACCCCATCCTGACGCGCCTTGAACCATTTGGCCATGTTGTTGATGCGCATCATCGAATCGGCAGGAACAAGTACGGTCTTGCGGTCGCCATCGACAGCCCGAATAAGTTCGCCGGCCTTTCTGGACCAGCGGGCATTATCCCCCGTACCGCCACGCATCATCCAGTCGCCTTCCCAGTTGTGCATGATGAAGGTGACATCGCGGTCGCGATACTTCTCCAACAGATACTTCGTGAGTTCATACATCTCCTGTTCATCGGCCTTCGCGGAGGAGTCCGTGGTCCGGATGCCCGGTCCGTCGACACTCAGCCCAAATGAGGAGAAGGGCATATCGAAGGTTTCAGCCCAGTATGGATGTTGGGCAAGTTGTTTCAGGGTGATATCCTTTGGGATGTTCCATTCGGAGTTGTAGGGATATCCGCCGCCATTCTTGCGGAACCATACCTTGAAGATCCCGTATCCGAGTTCGTTCATTTTTTTCGCTCCTTCGATCAGGTAGGGATCCTTGGTGAAAAAGTATTTCCCGGCGACGTGCGTAGCGCCCAATCTGTGCTTGATATCTTTAGGTATGGAAGCACCCCGCAGGGGCTGGTGCGACTGGATCCTGGCGAGGATATCAGCATCTGAAAGCGGCTGCGACTGAAGGAATATCAGGGGCAACAGGCCAAGGGTAAGCGTGATCAATGATTTCATGTCGTTCGTTTATGGGAGTAAAAAGATAGGGCACCTTTGAACGGGTGCCCTATCGTATCATATAATCTCTGATTTGCCCATCATGGCTTTCTTCTTGTTCCGATCAAAGCGTGATCTTCACATTAGGGGCGAAATTATGCCGGATGGTACCGACATTCGGCACATCTGCCAGGGCCCCGATGCGGAAATAATAATCCCGACCGGCTGGGAACAGTGCGGCATTTGCGCCAACGTCAATGGTGAGTGTGTAGCTGCTTGCATCGATGGTACGTGAAGGCGTATAGCTGGCCGTGGAGTTTGCAGTGATGCTGAATTTGGTCGCTTCACCCACATATATGTCGTTGAAGGCGTAGAGACGTACTGCCCTCACTTTCACTTCGGGCTTACCGCCCTCCAGCGTGAAGGTGGCCGTTACCAGCTTCGAGGTGGCATTGTAGGTGATCTGTGGGTTCTTGATGCGGATGTACGGATCCACCTGGAAATTGAGCTCGTTATCGCCCGGGTTGACCTTGATGTTCAGGAGGGAAACGGGATAGAAGTTACTGTTCCGCAACTGAAAATCGTAGTTGGCCGAGAACACCAGGTTGTTGCGGTATTCCCCGTTGTTCTTGATGACCCAGACCTGGGACACCTGTGTCGGATAGCCCAATTCGAAGGCTTCGATGCGGGCGCCGTTCACCAGTTCCGTCTCCACCAGCTGGCCGGTGGTCTTATCGGTGATCTTGCCGTACACCCTGGCGTCTGGTCCCGGCATGTTGTCCTTTTCACAGGACATGAAGCCTGCGGAGAGGACGAAGGCGATCAGGATATGAATGGTTGATTTTTTCATCAGAAATGACTTTTCGATTTAGAATTCGGGGTTCTGCACGAGTTTGTTGGTGGCCACGCCCGGAATGGGACGATAGTAGTCGCGCTGCTGGAATACACGTCCGCCGGCCGTTTCATCATAGAAATTATTGGCGCGCACGAAGATGTACTTTGGTCTGGCGGGGCGCAGATCGACCATCGGCACTAAGACCGTACGGCGGGTGCCGTTGAAGCGGGTATGCATTTCGCGGCGACGCACCAGATCCCAGTAACGATGATATTCGAAGGCGAGTTCTACGCGGCGCTCCTTGAGGATATTGGAGACGGTAGCCGGGATGTTGTCGCTATGACCGGCCCTGCGACGCAGTGCGTTCAGATATTGAGCAGCCAGCGCGGCACTACCTTTCCCGCTTTCAACCGCCGCTTCGGCGTAGTTGAGATAGATCTCGGCGATGCGCATGTCGATGAAGTCGAGTGTGGAGGTGAAGTAGGAACCCGGGGGATTCACATTCTCCTGGATGAACTTCTTCTGGCAGAAACCGGAGATGGTGTAGTTGTTGCCTGCATTCTGACCGATGCTGGCGAAACCGGAATAACCGGCAGAACCGTTGCCGCTGCTGGCCCCGAGGGCCCAGTAGGTGTTGCCGTCCTTACCGGGCGCGCTGGCGTTGGTGTACACGATCCTGGAGCCATCCTGACGGATGAGTCCGCCCTGCATGATGATGGTGATGTTCTTCCACTTGGAGCCGGGCAGAATGATGGAGGCATGCATGCGTGCATCCTTGTTGGCGAAGATGTCGGTCAGGTTATCGTACTGACGATAGGGCTTCGAAACGTCAACATTACGGGGATCGGCCACGACATCATTTTCATTGCCGTCTGTCCGGGTGACCAGACGCACGCTGTTGCCCTGTCCGTTGTCTGTGTAATCTTCATATACATCAACCAGATCAAGTGTTGGGCTGGAACGGCCGTAGTAGATACCGCCCGTGTTGGTCTGGGAAGGGTTGTAGTACAAGTCGTTGTTGTGCCCCTGCAGGAAGGTCGTGGAGCCGTCCACATATCCCTTTTTATAGAGCACTTCCACATCTGCGAGGGCGGGCGACTGGAAGATGTCCTGATAATTTTTCACCGCCTCAGCCCGGTTGGCGGGCGTCGGCCTGTAGAGTCCTTTACCGGAATTGTTGATCACCGCTGCTGATGCATCTATGCACTGCTGATAGTAGCCATCGGCATCAGCCGTGGTGAATCCACCGACCATTTTCTGGGTGACGGCATCTCCGACCAGCGGGGCACGTCCCCAGTATTTGGCGAGGGAGGCGGCAAACAGAGCGGCGCGGGATTTCAGTGCCAGGGCAGCCCACTTGGTAGCGCGGTACGGACCGTCAGCCGCGGAGTAGGTAGCCGGCATGTCCTTTGATGCGGCCTCGAGCTCGTTCAGGATCCAGTCCCAGGTCTGCTTTTCAGTGCTGCGCGGGACAAAGAGATCGGCATTGTCGGTACCCGGCTGATACTCCAGTGATTTGTCGATGATGGGGACACCGCCATAGCGCTTGGCCATCTGGAAGTACATATATGCCCGGATGAATCGGCATTCTGCCGTGAGGGCTGCCTTCTGGGCAGTGGTCAGACTCACCACGCTGGGCAGCTGCTCCATCAACTGGTTGGTCTGACGAATTCCGCCATATCCCCAATATCCTTCCCCTACCGGTCCAACGCCGTTACCCTGTGACAGGGTTGCTTCATCGGTGAAATAGGTGGTCCCAAAACCGGGTTCCACATAGTTGCTCTGGCTGGCGGTTCGGTGATAGTTGAAGCCCTGCGCCGGATTGTATTTAAAATCCTCCAGTGGCAAGAGACTATAAAGATTCGCAAGGAGCACCTTCACCCCATTGGGATCGATCAGGATCTGCTCAGCAGGCACCCTGTCCAGCGGCTGGACTTCAAGGTATTTTTTACAGGAACCCAGCAGCAGGGTACTGCCCAGGGTAAGACTATATATGATTTTTTTCATGTCTGGCGTCGTTTAGAAGTTCAGGTTGATGCCGAAGTTGAAGGAACGCATCAGCGGATAGGTCAGGTTGGCAGCATAGGCACCTTCCTCACGCTCAGGATCCAGGAATCTGGCCAGGGGGGAGGCCATTGTGAATACATTGAAGCCGTTGGCATACACCCTCAGGTTGTTGATCTTAGCCTTCCGCAGGATGTTACCCGGTACGGTGTAGCCAATTTCCATGCTCTTCAGGCGCAGATAGCGGGCGTTGACCCTCCATTCGGGCGTGGTCAGACCATCAGTGGTATTGTTGAAGCTGGAGCGCATGGCGGGATAAGTGCCGGGCGTCCACTGCGTGCTGGGCGAGTAGGGATCCGCATTCG
>JAJTFQ010000193.1 GCA_021299955.1 Chitinophagaceae bacterium | reverse complement strand
TGGACAGATTTTTTAACTTCAGACGGAGAAAAAGAATTTCGTAACAGGGATGCAGAATTTGAAAACGACATTAAAAATAGAGAAGAACTTTTAGACAAGTGGAACGAAGGTTGGAATTGTCTTTTTAATGCAATCAACTCTTTGACAACGGACGACCTTGACAAAATTATTTATATACGTAATCAGGGACACACTGTAACCGAAGCAATAAATCGACAAATCGCACATTATCCTTATCATATTGGACAAATTGTATTATTGGGGAAGATGCTTGCAGAAAATGGCTGGACTTCGCTATCAATTCCAAAAGGAAATTCACAATCGTATAACAAAGACAAGTTTTCGAAACCAAAACAAAGAGGACACTTTACAGACGAATTTCTAAATGACAAGAAAGAATAAAAACCGAACCGCTAACAGCTCGTATCCAAAAGGCGGGGTTTCGTGTTCCAAAGACAGTTTTGTGGTAAAAGTCCCGCCCTTCGGGTAGCTGCGAAACGTTAGTGTATCAAACCTCAATTCACAACAATTTCGAATAAGTTCTACCCCCATTGACGCGAAGCTCGAATGGAAATAGTCAACTGCGAGGGCACGAAGTCGCGAAGTCTTCGCCCCTTCGTTTCCTCGCGGTTGACATGTGTTTTTTGTCGCTACGAAGTCGCGAAGTCTTCGCCCCTTCGTTTCCTCGCGGTTGACATGTGTTTTTTGTCGCTACTTTTGATGACCTCTTCACATACCGATCATGATCACCATACAAACCCGCGTGAACGTTCCTGCCTCCCACGCCTGGACCTGCTGGACAACCCCTGCCCATATCATGGCCTGGAACTTCGCTGACCCCTCATGGCATTGTCCCGCCGCTTCGAACAACCTGCAACCCGGCGGGAACTTCTCCTTCACCATGGCCGCACGCGATGGCTCCGAATCCTTTGATTTCAAAGGAACCTATGATCTCGTCGAACCCGGTCAACGCATCGAATACACGATCGAAGACGGTCGAAAGGTGATCATCACTTTTGAAACCGATGGCGATGCCGTGGTCATCACCGAATCCTTCGATCCCGAGAATATGAACCCGCCCGAACTGCAGCAGCAGGGATGGCAGCAGATCCTGGACAATTTCGCACACTACGCAACTTCCTGCGCGAATGGTTGATCTGTCAGTTGATCGCACTGATATCCAACAGTATTTCGGTTCCGGCACTGAGCGAAACAGGAATCCCCCGCGACAGATCAGAACCTTGAAGGACCGAGGTTTCTCCGGTCGCTCTGTTCCGAATACGATACTGCTTCGACGCCTCCACCGTAAACCATTCCGGAAACTGATTGATCCTCGGATAATCCACCGGCATACGCATGTATTGTTTATGCCGCTCGACATCAAATCGCAACTGTCCGCTCCAGGTACTGTCCGCAGCAACCAATACCCGGATGCCCCGCTTCGTATTCTGCGCAGACAACCGCAGGTCCTCCCGCCACCCAACCGTTGTCACGCCCTTCGTCTTCCATAATGCATACATGAGGCTGGTGCGGGCAAAATTGCCGTCGCCATGCCAGCCCTCAATGATCCCGTTTGGCTGTTGCTTCCCCCACATCCTGCGGATCTGACGATCCATCCAGGATGCCAGGGAATCGGTGGCTGCCCGCTGATATAAATTCAAAGCTCCCTCTATTGCATCCGCATCCCCGTCGGCACTGCCATTCTCCCAATCGTGATCCCGGTAGTTCAGCGACAACGAAGCCAGTCCCTTTTTTACGGCTGCCTGATAATCCCGACGCGCATCGATCTCCCCGATATGCCAGTAGGCATTGAACGTATATCCGAAATTATCGGCAATGCGGGACGATAACACTTTGCCGCTGTGCGGATCCACCTCATCATAGAAAAGCCCGTCGGCATTGCGACCGACTTCCAGGATCCGATCCAGCATCCGGTGGATGCGCGGCTTCCACAATGCCCGACGCACCGGATCGGTATGCACCGCTACGATGTAGGCCTCACATAAGCCTGAAATGATCTCGCAACCATGATCCCGAATCCGCAGCCTGTCCAGCGCATCTGTCGGCAAACGCCCGTCTGTGCCCAGATAATGATCGGCCAACTCAAAGACCCAGTCGCGCAGCGTAGTGTCGCGCGTGAACCAGTACATCCGACTCAGCACCTGCAACAGGTCACCATTCACTTCCACCGTCGCGCTGTTGCCATACCAGTTCCCGCGGATATCAGTCGCACGCCGGGCCACCTTCGGCAGATCGGCCAGCATACCCAGCATCCGATCGCTCCAAGGACTCGGACCCAGCCACTCCGTCAGCGGGATCAGCCCATCCTTCATGTATTCTGCCGTCCCGAAGATCACCCGGTTCAGGTCCACCGTATCGAACTGAAAACTCCTGCGACTGAAAGAGTAATTGTCGGGCAGCCGGCCGATCCGGGAACTGAGCCGCTGCTCTGTCTTCAGCATATCTCGGCAAACCCCCTGAAACCGCGCGGAATCGAGGATCGCGGCCGTTAATACCATGAACGGATAATTATCGGCACCGGCATCCCATGCATTCCAGAAATCGCGCGACTCCCGGAGATTCCGCGGGATCAATCCCGTCGCACTGTCCGCCTGTGCCAGCCATCCCCGGAGATAATGATGACTGCGGGAAAAGGCCTCCCGTACCGAGATGCCATCGGCCCGGAGGATATCATACTCACGGTCATGGTTAACCGAAGTTTTACCGGACCGGCATCCGGTGAAACCACTGATCAGTGCAAAAGCGAAAAATATCGATGTAAAATGACCTGATCTCATTTGTATTTATTTCATCAACCTTGTGTCTTCGTTCCTCGCGGTTGATATTTATTCCATGCGCAGGATAAGCCCACGTACCGCCGGGATACTGATCTCCACAGCCGATACATCCACCTGAACTTTTAACTGAACACTTGCCCCTTCCGCACGTATGGTGGAAAGTGTACGGTTCTTCAGGGTCAACACCACCGACTGATCCGCACTCAGCAACAGCGCCCCATCCCGTTGCTCCAGATGCGCAGACCCTGATGCACCTTCCATCCGAAGGGAAAGGTCTCCATATCCGATCGAGCGGCCTGCGCCCAGATACATATACTGACAGGAATCCCCCTGCAGCGATACCACCCCGAAGGCTCCGGTGAAAGTCCAATCCTTACCCGATCTGGTGAACTGCGTATCGACAGATTGAAAGATCATCTGTCGACTGCCGCCAGCCCATTTGTTGTTGCTTACCTCGATGGCCGTGAACACACCCGGATCATCTGTTGAGATGGATCGGATCGCCTCAACAGCATGCCCTTCATCCTGCGCATAAGGCTCAAACACCGCGACAAACGGGCGTTTCCAGGCTTCGCCCTCCTGTCGCAATACCACCACCGGCGTGGGTTTATCGTGGTATGCCGCATCGGCTGTCAGCGTCGGCGGCGCCTCTCCTCCAAAATACGACCTTCCGGGCGCCGACAGCGTGAGCATCTGCATCCGATCGCCACCCACGTCAAAGCGCACCACGGGATTTGACACCCCGGGCGCCAGCCGGCTCGTCTGTTGAAACATCCGCAAACCGGGCGGATCCAAGGGATCCGGATGCAAAGGGATCGAAGCCGGCTCACCGGTCAACGGATGACGTTCCGGATCCAGCCACTGCAAACCGTCACCCACATTGTGATACACATATTCATTGCTCTCCGGATGATCCGACCGATAGACATCCACATAGTAACCTGTCGTAGACGAGGTGCGTACGATCGCCAGGGTCCGCTGCTGACGCGCCTTGGTGGAGATATCCGTGTACCGCGTATCGGTAAAGGACACATAAGGCGATACCGCAGGTCGATCGGCCATCGGCTCCATCGAGGCAAGTTCCACCTGGCCGATGTGCTTGGTGCCGCCTCCACCCCGGAAGGCGGGAACGGAGGTCGTCACATGGATGGGCGCTTCGTAATTGATGCCCTTGCCGGGGTCCGGGCCCATGACACGGCCACGGCCATATAGCTCCACAGCCATTCCGTTCGCATGGTTATGGTTGTAGGTCGCCCCCTGTACGGCATACATCAATCCGTGCTGGCGATCCATGCCGTTGCGCTGTAGGTAGCAGCGCGCAAAATCAAGTACCCCGCTGCGTGGCCATTCATAGGCCTTCGCGGCTGCTTCCTTGATCTCCGGCAGATAACAAAGCAGGCCCAGATAGTCAGCCTTTGAACGGTCATATCCGTTAAGTTTCGTCAGGGCCTCGTGCGAGGTTACGAGTTGTCGATACATTGATATATCATACCGTTGAGCGAACAGCAACCCGATCTCCAAACATTCGCCACTTTGCGAGGCCGGTCCTGTATCCCCGATCGAAAGAGCCTTCAGATTGGGAAAGGAATATTTCAGCAGCGCATGCGAAGCGGCAAACAGCGCGGGATGATCCCGAAAGACCGGATAGCCGTTCTGCTCCATCGCCAGGGCCGAGATCAACAGACTGCTGACCGGAAAATTGTGATAACCGCCCGGCTCCTTCCAATGCCCGTCGGGCGTGAAATGATGTTCGATCAGCGTGGGCATCGAAAGATGTCCGCAAGCGCCGGCGATCGTATCGCGCCGCAGGAAATAATCGATGTATTTCTCGCGCTCCGCCCGATCCTCGAGCGAGAGCGTGGCAAAGACCATCAACGGCGTCTGCGCCGCAAACCAGTTGTTGTCCCAGAACCCGCGGAAGGTCATGGTATGCGCGATCTTTTGAAAGACGGGCTCATACCATTTCGTTTCATAACGGTGCTTGCGGAGGTAATCGTAGAGGAAATCATGGATGATCGGCATCGGCTCGTAGGCCCCGTCGCCGATGGACTGGATCGACAGAAAGCCCGTGCGACAAGGCCCTTCGACGGGTTGCTGATGATAGGCGCCGCGCACCCACTGGTCGAGGATGTCGGCTGCAAACTTTGCATGAGACTCAGAACCGGTCAGCCAATAAATGATGGCGGCATGCAGGGCCATCTCATTGATCCGGCCATTGAAACTCTGCACCATCGCCATAGGATCCACCATGTCCCACGCTTCTGTCGAACCACTCCGCTGCAGGCGCATACGCATCGACGTGTCATTCGGGATCTGATCTTCCAGCCGGGGCATGCGGTAGCCCTTCCCATCCGGGCCCACCGGTCCGCGTTTGTGCGGCGATACCCGCACGGTCGGCACGGGGGCATCTCCGCCGTAACCCATGAGGGCCGTGCCTTCCGGGTCGCTGAAAAACCGTGTGTAGCGCTTGCCTGGCACGCGGTTCATCAGGTAACGGGAGAGGATCCAGTCCGGATCCCGCTGATGACGTTCCACATATTTATCAACCCCCGACCTCATCTCCTTAAAGATCTTCCCGGCCCAGGGCTGCTGCTCCATCTTCCTCAGTACAGCAGCTTTATCGCCGGCACGCACGAGGATATGCGGATGGGAAGCGTTTCGCTGCGCCTGCATTTTATTCGCTGACAACAGGAGCACGCAGGCACACAGCATCTTCAGGGATGACGATCCGATATTCTTCATGCTTGAATTTACTGCGGAAAGCGTTCATTCCCGTATCTTTTCACCCGAATGGCCGGGGGTTCAATGCTGTCGGCCGAAAACACAGATCCGATGGATTTCTCGCTCCGCCCCTTCCACCCGGATGATGCTGAAAGCATCGCTTTACACGCCAATGAATTCGACATTGCGCGCTTCACGTCAGACGCATTCCCGCATCCCTACGAACTCAGCGATGCCGTGAGTTTCATCCGGGGTACGCTTCCGCTACAACCGCAGCGCATCTTCGCGATCGTCGTCGATGACAAAGCCGTCGGCGGCATCGGCATCCATCCGCAGGAAGGCGTCGCCCGCCTCAATGCCGAGATCGGCTACTGGCTGGGCAAGGCATACTGGGGGCAGGGCATCATGACCCGCGCCATCCCCCTGGTGGTGGACTATGCCTTTCAAAACTTCAAACTCAACCGAGTCTATGCAAAGGTCTTCGGCAACAACGGCGCCTCACAGCGCGTGCTGGAGAAATGCGGGTTTGTCCTCGAAGCCCGCATCCGCGACGGCTGCATCAAGATGAACGAATTGCAGGATGAACTGATCTATGCGATCCGGGCTGCAGAAATCCGGAAAGAATCACCTACGACATGAAAAAACCTGCAATCAGGCTGATCATCGGTATTGCTTGCGGCTTTCTCCCGTTGACCATTAATGCCCAGTCGGATTCTTCCGAAAAAAAATTCAGGTTTTCCGGCTATCTGGAAGCTTATGGAGCGGCAGACCCCGGCTCCTTGCGCGGGACATCAAGACCTTGGTTCATGTACTCATATCATCGCCACCAAGCAATCGCACTGAATATTGCAACCGTTAAAGTCAGTAAGGAGTGGGAGCGTCTCAGGGCGAACATCGCACTTATGGCAGGCAGTTACGCCACGGCCAATCTGTCTGGAGAACCCCGCCTGCTCCGTCACTTGATGGAAGCAAATGTGGGCACCAGATTGGACAAAAAAGGGAAATGGTGGTTGGATGCGGGTGTACTGCCCTCCCACATTGGTTTCGAAAGCGCGATCGGGGCCGATGGATGGAATCTGACACGAAGTCTGCTCGCAGATAACTCACCTTACTTCGAAACAGGGCTTCGAATCAGTCGTACCAGCAAGGATGGGAGAACCTATCTGGCCATGCTGCTCCTCAATGGATGGCAGCGCATCACCAGGGTACAAGGGATCGAACAACCGGCTGTCGGACATCAACTTACCTGGAAGGTCAAAACGGGGCTCACCCTGAACAGCAGCTCATTCATCGGACCTGTCCCCGTTGGTTCAACACAGGTCATGCGGATATTCCACAATGCCTACATGCAATGGGATCCAACGGACAGATTAGCATTTCTGCTGGGCTTTGATATGGGATGGCAGGATGATGAAGCAGGTGGAACTCGCCGTAAATACTGGCATAGTCCGATCTTGATCTCCCGCTACCAATTTCATGATCACGTAACCATTGCCGCCAGACTGGAGCAGTTCCTGGATCTGCATAGGGTGATCATGACGAAACCCGGTCTCTCCGGGATTCAGGTGATCGGACAAAGCATCAATGTCGATGTCCGCCTGACACCCCGACTGCTCTGGAGATCAGAACTCCGCAGCTTGATGGCGGACAGCCCTTGCTTCGAAACTCAGGATGGAAAGATATCACAATACAGAACACTCGGCACCACTTCACTTTCATTCCGTTGGAATTGAAAACGGATGACAGGCTTTACCGCAAGGTCGCGAAGAAACGAAGGACTGAAGGGATCACTTCGCTGTCAATGCCATGGGCAACATCTTCAGGAACGGCATGGCCAGTGAATAATCAACATTTTCATATCGATCCCGGATGGAAAGGTGCTTGTAATAAGATCTTATCCTCCGCTGATATAGCTTTTCAGACTCAATGAACCAGGCCGTTTCACCAAGTCTTGAGGCAAGGAACCACTTCTCCAGCAAACGGGCACTGCGGCCATTGCCGTCGGCAAAGGGATGTATCTTGACAAATACCAAATGTATGAAGGCGGCAAAGTAAAAACACTCCGTCATCGACAATTCCCGATCAAGCAGGATATCAACATCCCGGAAGAATTGTTCGAAAACTTCAGCAAGGATCAAAACATCCGCTCCGGTGTAAATACGCTCCTGCCCCGAATAAAGATAAACAGGCTTGTCCCTGAGGCTGCCCCGGTATTTGTCCTCCTCCAAAATGGTTTGCGTAGAAAGTTCATGCGCCGACAGAAAGGTCGATCTTGATAACTTATGCTGCCGCGCAAACTGTTAGGCCGCCCTTAGATCTTCGATCTCCCGGAATGATTTGCTCTGGGTATTGAGACCTGTCGAAGAAAACCGGAGATAAGATTCCAGATCAATGTGATTTCCCTCGATCATGGAAGAATAAACGGAAGCCTGGGCTAGCGCATGCCCAAAAGCATCTTCCTGATCCTGTCGGGATTTCAGCTTGTTGAAATGCTTTTGAATACTGATGGGCTGAACCTGTCGATCCTTATCCAACCAGGTCGATTTGATGAGGCTCAGCCGCATGTCTTTGATTTGATGATGAATGTACGATGCGCTGTGGAACTGACCATCGATCCTGTTTCCAGACCGATCCCTTCGCGCCTTCCTCCCTTCGCGGTGAATGCCTTCAATCCTCCAGCATCTTGCGAACGATCTGC
>JAJTFQ010000192.1 GCA_021299955.1 Chitinophagaceae bacterium | reverse complement strand
TCGGAGAGTTGACGGATCTTGGAGAGTTGACGGATCTTGGAGAGTTGACGGATCTTGGAGAGTTTCAGTCCACCGAAATTTCATCGACGAACAGCCAGGCAGGCTGGCCTGCGCCATTGGCGCCCCGCGGAATCAGGCCGTGGTTTTTCGCGATGATCCGGAGAAAACGAACGTTGGTTCCGGGGAAACGCATCGTTTGCTCGTAAACGCCTATGTCGCTGCCGGGAGGAACGGATTTGGCATGAATGCGGGAAAACTTTTCGCCGTCCACAGACCCCTGGAGTTCGAGAGACGCAGGCAGATAAACCCAACTGTTAGGGCCATGAAAAAATCTGATCCTAACGGTGGATATATTTTCGTTTCTTCCGAAATCAATGACGGCATCCATATCAGTACCATTCCAACCGGACCATTCAGGATCGGTGAATCGCTGATCACTGCCCAGCATGCCGTTGAGAGAGGCTATTCCTTTGCTCAGGTCATACGGAGGACTGGGAGGTGTTTTCATCAGTATCTTTCGTCCTGCGGATTTACTGAACCGGAATGACGTTGTCTTTTGATCGGTGACCAGACCATCCACGGATGCCAGAGCAGTGATATGGCAACTCTTACTAACGGTGAAGGGTACCAGAAATGGAACGACAGGACCGTCATCCATGCGATAGAATAACTGCGCACCGGGGGATGTGCCGCGGATGGATACCGCGATGTTGTTATCCTCAGACTGGTACTGACTTGACATCTCCAATTCGTACAGATGACTGGAATGATTGATCCCCTGAGCCTTCATAAGCGGGAACCAGCGTGCGACACGATCCGTGAAATGATCGAATCCTGTTTTCTCTTTTCTCCATCCCAGTTCAGCGATGGCCAGTAAACGGGGAAAGAGCATGAATTCTGCCAGTGCGGGTGAACCAATGTACTCCGTCCACAGATTGGCCTGAACCCCTTTGATGAAAGGACGCTCAGTGGCATTCAGCACTGCAGGAACAGGCTCGTATCCATATACTTTTTTCAGTGAGGTCATACCACCCCAGGCAATGGAATCCGAAGGGTCTTCGGATTGATACAAATTCAAATAACAGTTATCGACAGGAGACATGATCACGTCATGCCCCATGCGGGCAGATTCGATTCCGCCGGAGATGCCCCGCCAGCTCATCACCGTGGCATTCGGTGCCAATCCCCCTTCCAGGATCTCATCCCAGCCGATGATTCGACGGCCACGCGCTTCTACCATACGCTCAAGCCGACGTATGAAATAACTCTGAAGCCCGTGTTCATCCTTCAATCCCTGCTCCCGGATCAACTGCTGACAGAATGCCGACTTCTTCCAGTATTCCTTAGGGCATTCATCACCGCCGATATGAATATAATTCGACGGGAAAACATCCATGACTTCCTTCAGTACATCATTGATGAAAGAAAATGTAAACTCCGTCGGACACAATACATCATTAAAAACGCCCCAGGTCTCCTGCACGATCTTCGTCCGCCCCTGTTTCATTTCAGCCAGGGTTTTATCGGCCATCATTGAAGGAATGACTTCCGTTGATGAATCCGGGAAGCAGCTGAGGGCCGGATAGGCGGCAATGGCGGCACTGCTGTGACCGGGCAGATCGATCTCCGGGATGATCTCGATGAACCTTTCGCGTGCATACGCTACAAGTTCCCGAAGCTCTTGCTGAGAATATGATCCGCCATGTGGCGAATTGTCGCTGCCCTTGCCGGGATATCGTCCGACCAACGTACCGTTGCGCCATCCACCAACCGAAGTGAGCCGGGGATACTTTTTTATTTCCATCCTCCAGCCTTGGTCATCAGTGAGATGCAGATGCAATCTGTGTATGGGAATGCCGGTGCATCCCTAACCGTGAGAGCAGGTATCACCGGAGCGCCGGTCTTTTCTGGCAGAAGTTGCAGCAAGGTCTGCCCTGCGGCATGCAAACCGGATGCATCCGAAACAGAGATGTTTATTGACCCCGACGAAAAAACCAGCTGATACCCTCCGGAGGGAACAGCCGACCGAATGACCCGGATACTATTCTTTCCCCCCGCAGCACAATGCTCACGGAGACGCAAACCCGTATTTTTTCGTAGTGCCTCCCAAAAGATCCGGTTCGAATCCGATATAGCCTTCATCGACGGATCGATGCAGAGCACAGTAGCTTCATTGAATTGGAAGCGACCGGATTCGAATGTCAACTCTGCGGGAAACGGAATGATGGCAGGCTGCTGCGCCCGGATCAAAGAGCATATAAATATAAATATGAGAAAGAGAACACGGGGCGATGACATAGCAAAAAGTATGAATAGATCAATGATGATATCTGTCTCTCAGCATGCGCATCATATGCACATTGACATCCCACTGCGATGCCAGCGGCGCAAGCGTATAGGGCATCTCCGGCATATAAGGAGCAGGACCGAATTCGGGCGTGACGGTCAGTGCTGTTCCGGATTGATGATGAAGGGCCACCACCTGGTCCCACCACGACAGATGTGCGGAGAGGGCGTCACTCCATTCGGGCGCGCGCGGATCATTGACCTGCGGACCTTCCGGATGCCCCACCCGGGCATGTATGTGACGGGCTGCGCAAATGGCACCGGACATAGCCTCCGGCTGGTCTTCCAGCAGGGATTCATGGACGTTGCACCAATGCGAAGCATCCAGGGTAATTGAAAGATCAGGCATCCGAGATAGTGCTTCGGTCATTTTCGGGAGACAGAACAGAAACTTTCCGCGATGCGTTTCGTGTATGACCTTCACGCCGGTTTCTGCAGTGATGTTATTTGCCACTTCCACCAGCGCCATATTTTGATCGATGCTGAAATAATCCTTCCCGGTTTGTGCATTGATGAATTCCGGGCCAGTCGCGACGAGTTTTTCCAGATGGCAACGATAATTTTCTCTATTCGCTTCGAAATCAGATTCGAGGGATTGCCAATACTGACCAATGAAGCGTAACCCGTGATCGCGGAGCATGGCCACACGATCTGAAGCCAACATCGGATCATCCGGCAGATCCATCTCCACTCCGTCATAGCCGGCCTCTTTCACCCGGGCACAGAATTCAGGAAACGGCAATATGTTCCCCCATGTCGTACAGAAAAAACTGATCCTCATATCAAACGATTTAATCAAAGGGCATCAACAAAAATGATCAAAGCATAACGTTCACGCATAACCGAAATAATAATAAAAACATCATTACATTACTCATCGATTACCCCGTATCAATGAATACAACAGATGCTGTGCGGCGGGGTTCTCCTGCATCCGGCCCGGGCGCCCGGAACACGTTGCGCAGCAGGGGCTGCACGTATCCAACCTTCCGGTCGTACCACATGAACAGATCCTTGTCATGCAGACCACTTCGACGCATGATTGCTGGCTCGGGATTGGCAAAGTAATATTCTCCCATGATCGTCTTGGTCACTTCGATCTGGGTTGAATCGATTTGATATCGTCCTTGTGGGAGTTCCGAGAAAACAACCGTTCCGCCTGCTTTTACAAATGCATTGACGGCAGTACGATGTCTTTCATAGACCGCATAGTCGCCCACAAAGAGCACAGCGGCTTCCTTTACAGACGTCGATGAAGTCATGTTTATTTCCTTCAGCAACGCCCCAGCAGCGGGATCTTCGCTGAATGCGAATCCGGCTTTCTTCGGAGTGGAGGGTGCCGGCAACACCGACCAGGATCGGGAATTCTGATGCAGACAGTTCCCATTGGCATCAAAGAGACCGACCCGTACCACCGCCGTCGCCCGACGAGATATTTTGGGCAGAAGGAAGGAAATGTTCCCCTGATACATCGGGGCATTGACCGCGATGGATGCATCGATCATCTCACGAATGATGACTTGTCCGTCGACCAACACTTCATAGCCGAGCCGGGTGCCGGAGGGGATCTCATTCCGATCATTGCAAACCCAGAGCTCCAATTCTCCCCTTCCTTCTGAAGTCCAGGCAAACTGGTCTGTACGAAGGGAGACCATCAACGGCGCGAGCGCATTGCGATATGCGAAGAATGCGGGCTTGGGCTGACGATCAACATCCATGATGGCTTTCATCCAACCGGCAGGCCAGGCGTCAATGAAAAGATGCACCGCACTTGACACATTTCTAGCATCACGACGGAAGGCCTCCGCCATCAACCCCACGGCCCAGGACTGGAACTGCTGACTTTCCCGCACCCAGGCATCAAGTCCGTATTGGGTAGGGAACCACATGTAATGCATGGTGCGCGTCTGTGAGCTGCCGATTCGGGCGGGCGACCAATCTTTATCCTGCGTGGTGTTGGATGGCAACCAGCCTGACGGGTAATATTTTCTCATGAGTGATGTGGGATCCAGCCCTTCGGCTCCAAACTCGCCACATCCATACTGCCATCCGGGTTTGATCAACTGCCAGTAACCCTTGATGAGTTTTCCCAAATCCATGGCATGGCCGTTGTACCAGGTGTTGTAGCAGTGATTGTCCGGCAGCCCGGGGCCCGGCGGGTCATAATCGCCATCGCCGGGCTTGATGACCCGATCCGGATTCGAGAGTAATACCGCCTGATCTAGCGCGCGAAATACGGAGAAGATCTGTTCTGCATCTGAATAGCTGCGCTGTGGGGTTCCTTCCGCATTCGGAAACCGCTCATTGATGTACGTGACCATGATGGCGGATGGATGGGAGCGGATCAGGCGTTCCATTTCCTCGGCCTGTTTCACGGCTTCCGAAAACTGATTGATCCGGATCGCGCCGAAGAACGGCAGATCGGTCTGATTGAGCATGCCCAATCGATCACAATAATCATAGACTAATTCCTGCACCGGTCGCTGGGTGAAGCGGAAGAAATTCATATTGCAGAGCTTTCCGAGCAGGATGTCGTCGATAAGCTGTGCCGTATCGCGCTTGAAGACATCGTTCTGCTCGAAACCCATGGAATTTGCCCCGCGGAGGCGGATCATCTTTCCGTTCAGATACATATTTCCTTTCGGGATATTGACGGTATCCATGGTGAAACTGCGCATGCCAAAGGATCTTGACTGACGATCGATCTTTATACCTGCAGCATCAAAAAGGGAGGCATGTAAATTGTACAGGAATGGATCTTCGGTTGTCCATAACCGGTAGTCTTTCATCGGGATGCGGACACGCAGGAAATTCCTGCCGTATTCCATCGACAGCGGCTTACGTTCCCAATCGGTCGGTTTGACCATGTCTCCGATGCCCGGCACGATGGTGGTCTCGGGCTTATATTTAAAATCCCGAACGACGGTGGCGGGGAAGTTCCTCCCCAGCATATCAAAAGACAGAGAGACATCATAACGATCCTTCGTGGCATTGTACACTTCAACCCATACTTCTGCTATGGAATCTTTCAGCAGGGGCCTGACGAAGAGATCGTGAATAAAAATTTTGGCGCGGGCCTCGATGAATACTTCCTGACTGATGCCCATGCCCGGAAAACAGAGATGCCAGCCATCGACGGGATCATCCCATCCGAGTCCGCCGGCGGCGTATATCTTATCTCCGACAACACGTCCGCGCGGTCCGTCTGTGGATCCGGTGGTGGAGGGTTCATTGATCACTTTCACTACGAGTCGGTTCTTCCCTTTACGGGCGTGTGGCAGGATATCGCATTCAAAAGGTGCGAAGAACCCTTCATGTTTTCCGACCAGGGCACCATTGAAATAGACTTCCGCTTTGTAGTCAACCCCGCGGAAGCTGACGAACAGACTGCCGGCATTCAGCATCGACTCATCGAGTACGACCTCTCGCGTGTAATACGAGACGGCATGACCCATGGGTGGTCCATAATGCGGGATAGCTACGGACTTCCACTCGCCTTTTCCGGCGAGGGTGGATGTGAAATCCTGTCGATCCACTTCCGTTTCCAAACGCCATTGCATGGAGTCGACAGATAGTCGACGGCGACCGGTCTTCCCGAGCGGAGACAGATCCCGCAGGTAAGGAAGATAGCGTTTGCGTGCGGAATCCAGTTCTTTCTTCAGGTTTTCTGGGGTTTCTGCAGGACGACTGAAAGAAATCGGGAAAGCCTTAGAGATAGAAACTGGCAGTGTTTTTCGGGTGATGTCCGGCGGTCCGGGCTCGATGAGCAGATCACGTCTCAGCGCATAAGATTGACCGCCGATCTGGGCGAATCGATCCTGCTGTGCCATGATGAGCTGCGATGCACAGAGCCATATCGTCAGTAAAAGGCTGCAACGGCCGGCGTTGGTTTTGATCATCGGACAAAATGCTTTGAGAATAAATATAAGTCTTGAGAGAATAAGATGGACAGAAATACCGATCCCGCTTCGGAATCGAAGCGGGATCGGTCATATGGGGAACGGATCAGTAGCCGGGGTTTTGGACCAACTTGGCCCCGATGTTCTTGTCGATCTCTCCTTGTGGGATCGGGAGCAGATTGTTATGCTGTGCGACGGAGTTGCGTTGGTTCACCTCTCCGTACTTCTTCACACGATCGAATACCAGGCCGAGTCGCATCAGGGTGAGCATCCGGTATTCTTCTCCGTAGAGTTCACGAACACGTTCATCAAGGATGTAGTCGATCGACATTTCTGCGGCCGTGGCCAATGGCGCCTTGGCGCGGGTGCGGATGACATTCACATCTGCGGCAGCATTGGCTTTGTCTCCTTTCGCCAGGTACGCTTCTGCACGCAGCAGATAGGTTTCGGGGAGACGCATCACATACTGATCTTTCGTGTATCCATAGATGAAGTCGCCACCGGCATGCTTGTCAGTGCCGAATTTCGTCCAGTTGGGATAGATGTACCACATGGTATCTTCATAGGCCGTGAGGAATGCTTTGGGGATAAGGTCACCTCTCTTGTAGGCTGGCTGTCCGCCTGCCGCGGGGATATCCCTTCCAAAGTAAAATTTACGGCGAATGTTGGTTTCATTGTTTCGGATATCACCGGGGGAATTGCCCCACACATGCCAGTTTGAGTAGTCCGTTCCGCGAATAAATGAAGCGCCTCGTCCCACGCTATCAGATGCGCCGAGCACAGTTCCTCCGGACTTCGCAAAGAGCCAGTGACGGCACCAGTAGGCGCGTCCCTGTACCATCCAGTTGCCGAGGGTGGGGAAGGCGATACCACCACCAGGCACGTTGCGTTCGAACTGGGCGACCCAGATGGCTTCCCGGTTGCCCATCTGATAGTCGGTATTATTGATCTCATGCAGGTCCCAGTAATAGTCGGTGGGCGTGCCACGGGTGGTCATGGTCTCCGTGCGACGGGCACCGAAACGAGTATTCATCAGTGAATAGGTGCCATTGGTACCATTGATCACGCGGGTGGCCGCTGCGATGGCTCCGTCGTAATCTTTCAGGATGATATTTATTTCGGCGAGCAGATGGTCAGCTGCCGCGCGTACTACTTTTCCTGGTGTGGTAGAGGAGATGGGCAGATTGGTCCGGGCGAATTCAAGGTCTTTCTTGACGAAATCGTAGCATTCGGCCTGAGTGTTACGCACGAAATCCACCTTGGGTTCCGTCACGGGACCGGACAGGATGGGCACGCCGCCGAAGGCGATGGCGAGGTTGCGATAGGCCCAGGCGCGGAAGAAACGAGCTTCTGCGAGGAGTGCATTCTTCTCATCA
>JAJTFQ010000191.1 GCA_021299955.1 Chitinophagaceae bacterium | reverse complement strand
GTGACGTCAACATCCCCCTCTATTACAACCCGGTACTGACGGTCAATTATGCCCGCTTCACCAAGGATGTATACAGGACCTTCGGTAACGCCTTCGCTCAGGCCAAACTCATGAAGGGACTCAATTTCCGCACCGAGTTCGGTCTCGACTACCTCAGCCAGAACGAAGAAGGCTATTTCCGTTCGGAGACCATCCGTAACCAGACCCGCGCCGCCCGTGGCGTTGGTAACAACAACGGAGCCTTCATCACCAACTTCAACACGCAGAGTTACCTGAACTACCAGTACAACTCTAAGTTGCATAATATCAATGCTACGGTTGGTATCCAGTATCAGGAATCACAAGCCAAATACAACTCTACAGAAGGTACTGACTTCCCTTCCAACTCCTACACGAAGATCGCCAGTGCAGCCACCAAATCAGGCGGTAGCTCTTCGCAGTCTGACTTCCGCTTCTTGTCCTATTTCGCCCGGGCCAACTACACGCTGATGGATAACTATATCCTCGCCCTGAGTGCCCGTATCGACGAGTCTTCCCGTTTTGGTAAGAACTCCCGCAGTGGTTTCTTCCCTGCAGTCTCTGCCGGATGGATCATTTCCAACGAGAAATTCATGCGCACCCTCCCGGTCGTCAGCTTCCTGAAACTCCGTGCATCATGGGGTCAGGTAGGTAACGCAGAGATCGGCAACTTCCCGCAGCTCGGTCTGTTCGCGGGTGATGCCGGCTATGCAGGCAACGCCGGTCAGCGTCCTTCTCAGCTCTCCAACCCCGACCTCAGCTGGGAGACTACAGAACAACTGGATGCAGGCCTTGATTTCGGATTGTTCAACAACCGGGTTACGGGTGAGATTGACTACTACGTTAAAAACACTACGGGTCTGCTGCTGAATGTAAATATCCCCGCCACCACGGGTTTCCTCAGCCAGGTGCGTAACGTGGGTAAACTCCAGAACAGCGGTTATGAGTTGGTATTGAATACGCAAAACCTGGTGGGCAAGTTCAAATGGAGCACCAATGTCAACCTCGCACTGAACAAGGGTAATGTCACCGATATCCAGGGTCAGATCATCGAAGGCGGCGTCAGCAGCATGAACCGCGTCGAAGAAGGCTACAATGTGGGTGTTTTCTTTACGCCTGAGTTCGCGGGTGTAGATCCCGCCAATGGTAACGCATTGTTCTACAAGAACACCAAGAAAGCCGATGGTACCCGCGACCGGACGACGACTTCTGTTTACAGCGAAGCTCAGCGTGTAGTAGTAGGTGATCCGAACCCGGATCTGATCTATGGTTTCACCAACAACTTCTCTTACAAGGGCATCGATCTGTCTGTATTCTTTAACGGCGTATCCGGCAATCAGAACAACATCTACGGTATGGGTCGCTACTCATCCGCGAGCATGCTGTATGAGGATAACAACACCGCCGATCAGCTTCGCCGCTGGAGGAAAGCAGGTGACGTTACTGATATCCCGCAGGTGCGTCTGTACCGCGTGAATGGTTCCCAGGCCAGCAGCCGTTACATCGTGGATGGTTCTTACATGCGTCTGCGCAATGTAACCCTGGGTTACACCTTCAGCAACGACCTGTTGCGCAAGGCCAAGATGGAGAAACTCCGCGTGTATGTTTCCGCGCAGAACCTGGCCACTTTCACTAAGTACCCTTACTGGGATCCCGAAGTGAACGCCGACTCCTTCGACTCCAACATCGCCAAGGGTAACGACTTCTATACGCCGCCGCAGCCCCGTACCTTCCTGGTGGGTATCAATGTCAACCTCTAATCTCTAAATCAGAACTGATCATGAAAATAAAGAACATAGCTTTCGGGAAATACCTGACCGCCATCCTGGCGACGGGTATCCTGACGGTCGGATGCTCAAAGCGTCTTGACATCGGACCCTACCAGAGCATTGCCGAAAACGCGGCCCTCAATACGGAAGGTGACGTACTCGTGACCCTCATCGGTGCGTATGACGGTCTGCAAAACGCAGCAGGATGGGGCGGTGAGATCATGGTCCTCAACGACCTGATCGGCAACACCACCAACATCAACTTCACCGGTACCTTCGCCGGTCTGAATGATGCCTACAATGGTCTGATGGTATCCAATAACAGCTTCGCAACCGGCACATGGAATGCAGCTTACAGCTGTATCAACCGCGCCAACAACGTGCTGAGTGCCATTGATAAGGTAAAATCCTCACCGGCCAAGAAAAGTTCCGTGGAAGGTGAAGCCCTGTTCATCCGGGCATCCATGTACTTCGAACTCGTACGTCTCTTCGCCAAGCCAGTAGGAGACGGTGATGCCGCCCAGAACCCCGGTGTCCCCCTCGTATTGACGCCTACCCGCGGTGTAACAGACGCTGACTACCGCGCGCGCGCTTCTGTGAAGGCCGTTTACGACCAGGTCATCGCAGACCTGACCAAGGCTGAAAGCCTGCTGCCCTCGAGCAACGGTTTCTATGCCAATAAGTGGGCCGCCGCCGCCATGCTGGCACGCGTGCAACTGCAGAACAGGAACTTCACCGAGGCCGGAGCTGCTGCTAGCCGGGTCATCACCGGAAGTGGCCGCACCCTGAACCCGGATTTTACAAAGCTTTGGTTCACCTTCATCAACAACGGTGGAAGCACGCCTTCCGAATACCTGTTTGCTGTGAAGGTTACGGCTCAGGACGGATCGAACTCCATTAACACCTACTTCGGTCGTACCATTTCCGGAATGCCTGGTACGGCAGGTCGTAGTGATTGCAAAATTAAGACCGCCCACATCGCTCAGTATGAAGCAGGTGACAAGCGGAACTACTTCGTCCTCTCAGGTGGTAGCTACTATTCCATGAAGCACCTCGACCGCTTCGGTGATGTGCCCGTGATCCGTCTGGCGGAAATGTACCTCACCCGCGCCGAAGCCAACTTCCGGAATACCACCTCCGTAGGTGCTACGCCCCTCGCTGATGTGAATATCATCAGGGCACGTGCCGGACTGGCTCCGCTGACAACGGTCAACCTCGCCGCGATCGTGAAGGAGCGCACACTGGAACTGGCTTTCGAAGGACATAACCTGCATGATGTCAAGCGCCTGCAGACAGCTGTCGGTACCTTTGCCTGGAATTCTCCGAAGCTCATCATGCCCATCCCGCAGCGGGAAATGGACGTGAACAAGAAGCTCGTTCAGAATACCGGCTATTGATCCGAACAGTTTGATCCCATAAAAAAACAGCGAAGGTTAACTCCTTCGCTGTTTTTTTATGCCCTGATTCTTGCGGCCATCGATGCAACAGGCATGCGGTCATTGTCTTACATCCCTGCCCAGGTATGCCCTCCTGACGGGTTCCTCCATTTTTTCGATGGCGTATCGCAGCATGGTGCGCGGCATGATGTCTGTATATTTATTCAAAAAGTCTTCCACCTGTCCTGCATCCCGCTTCCACGCCTCCCGAAGCATCCAGCCCGATGCCTTGTGCATGAGATCATGCGGATGACCCAGGAATCGCTCCGCGAGACGAAGGCAATCCTCAATGTCTCCGCGCCTGATGAAATGCAGCGTGGCCACCATCGCAATACGGTTGTCCCACAGCAAACCCGATTCCGCCAGGCGGTAAAGAATGTCACGTTCACGTTGCTCCAGCCAGCACCCTAACACGATATGTGCCGAAGAATCCACCAGGTCCCAGTTGTTGATCCTTGCCGTTTTTGAGAGATAAAGATCCACCCAGGGTTTACCCTTACCTGTTCGGTAGTCTCGCTCGAAACCAAGATTCAGCAGAAAAAGCGCCGTGAGTCGGACTTCGTGATATTCGGAATCCAACAGTTGACCTACTGTTTCCACGTCGATGACTTTTTTGTAACGACCTGCGAGGGCGCGCTGCTGCGGAACGGAGATGCCCAGAAATACATCCCCGGCACCGTACTGCCCGGGGCCGGTCTTGAAGAACCTCGCTGTTTGGAAGGCGCGATCAGGATCTGACAGCGCCTTGAGTGATCGGACGATCTCTGCCGTCAGTTGGGAAGATTTCATAAGAAACCATTTATTTCGATGTAACCACTTTGCGGGAGCAGGCTATCAATCATTCCATATCAACGTACATGGATCTTTTCGGTTATTCGTGAGCGTTAGTATGCTATATTACCCGATCCGCTCCGCCACAAACCTCCGGCAGTATTCCCTTATCCTGTCCCTGGATGCCGCAAAGGCCGCACTGATCTCCTCTTCCGTACCCGTCGCGATCGAGGGATCCGGGAAGTCCTCATGCAAATGCACCGCATCCGACGGAAACCAGGGACATTGCTCCCTACTCATATCACACACGGTGAGCACGTAATCAAAAGCCATCCCCTGATACTGATCCAGCCCGTTCGATGAATGACCCGAGATGTCGAT
>JAJTFQ010000190.1 GCA_021299955.1 Chitinophagaceae bacterium | reverse complement strand
ATCGACAGGATGCTGGTCATCCTGCCTTTTGAGCAGGCCTTCTATCGAAAATGGGGATGGGAGATCGATTATGTCGGACATCCTCTGCTGGAAGAGATCGCCCGCAGGCGTGCGGATCCCGCCACTGCCGGCCAGGTTGAAAAGGGAGAAGGACCGCTGGTAGCGCTGCTTCCGGGCTCCCGTAAGCAGGAGATCCGGCAGAAACTTCCGGTGATGCTGGAAGCAGCAAAGGCATTCCCGGAATGCCGTTTCATCATCGCACAGGCGCCCGGACTGGAGGATGCGTTCCTGGATCCGTTCACTGCCGGACATCCGAATGTCGGCCGGGTGAAGGGCGCCACCTACGCGCTGCTGATGAAGGCAGACGCTGCGCTGGTCACCTCCGGCACCGCAACACTGGAAACCGCGCTCTTTGGAGTTCCGGAGGTTGTGTGTTACAAAGGAAATCCGATCTCTTACCAGATCGCCCGTAGACTGGTCAGGGTTCCGTACATCTCGCTGGTGAACCTGATCATGGAACGGGAAGTCGTACGGGAACTCATACAGGATGATATGAATGCCGAAAATCTCGTCGGCGAACTCCGGAGTCTGCTCTACGACCCTGCCCGAAGGGAGCGGCTGACGGTCGACTATTCGGAACTCCAGACCCTGCTGGCTGCGGGTGGCCTGGCCTCTGAAGCCGCAGCGGCAAGGATCGTAGCACTTGGGGCGGAGAACTAACGGTCACGCATACCCTAACTACGAAGCAGTTTCACCGCCAGGATGATCATCGCCAGGATGAACATGAGCAGGGAGATGCGGTTGATGCCGTGCATGTATCTGACCCAGGGAGTGTTGGGTGCATTCGGATCCTTCTTCTTCAGGTAGAGGTATTCTGCCATTTGTCTGAGTATGCCCATCTTTCAAAGTTATGGGATTACAACACGAAAAGGCCCGACAGGGTTCTGCGTCCATGCACATGACAGGCCGCAGGGGTGTCGGAACCATGGGATTGCCTAATTTCAGGGCATGGATTCCATCACGCACATCGTCACGGGGGCCTGCATCGGGGAGGCCATGCTGGGCAGGAAGATCGGACGCAGGGCCATGTTGTGGGGGGCACTGGCGCAGAGCGCTCCGGACATTGACTTCGTCGCCGGACTCTGGATGGAACTTCCCCGCGAGCTGCTGGCACATCGGGGCTTCACACATTCGTTCCTGTTTGCGGGGATGATGACCATCGGGCTTGCCCTGGCGGCGGAGCGGATCCACCGACCGCACAATATCTCCCTGAAGCGCTTCATGGGATTCTTTCTGATCGAGATCGGCGTGCATGTGTTCCTTGACGCCTTCAATAACTACGGGGTGGGCTGGTTCGAGCCCTTCTCCGACCATCGGATCTCCTTCCATACGATCTATGTCGCGGATCCTTTGTTCACTATCGTGCCGATCATTGCCTTCCTGCGTTTGTTGCAGCGGCGCGGGAGCTTCGCCCTGCGCCGGCAGTGGGCCATGGCAGGCATCATCGCGCCGGCGGTCTATCTTGTATATGCGGTGACCAATAAACTCTCCATCGATCTCAAGGTCAGGTCCATGGCCGAGAAACAGGGCATCACGCATGGCCGGTATTTCACCACACCGGCCCCGCTGAACAGCTGGCTGTGGTTCGTGGTCATGGAGCAACAGGACGGGTTCCAGATCGGTTACCGGTCGGTATTCGATGGCAACCAACCCTTGCAGCTCACCTTCTTTCCCCGCAACGAGTCGCTGCTGGCCCCGGTGCGTGATCACGAGGAAGTCATGCAGCTGAAGAAATTTTCGCAGGGATACTATACGGTCGAACAGCAGGCGGACACCCTCGTTTTCAATGACCTTCGTTTCGGTCAGATGATCGGGTGGAAGCAACCCCGCGCAGGCTTCGTCTTTCATTATCACCTGACCCATCCGGAGGATAATGAGCTGGTGGTACAGCGCGGACGCTTTGCGGGATGGGGACCGGAGACGCCGGGAGATATCTGGAGAAGGATCCGCGGTCTTTCCCTGCCGTCCGGTCGTGGTCAGTCGCGATGATGCTGACGAAAATAGAAGGTAAACAGAAAGAATACGATGCGGAACAGCAGGTAGCTCAACCACTGCAGGATGCGCACGGGCCAGTGATACCTTGTCCGGTAATCATCCGGCGTGATGCGGATGCAGTCCTGCCCGATGATGGTCTGCAGGGTCTCCCGAACGTTTGAACCGAACCCCGCATCATCTACATCCAGGTTAAGTTCTACACTGGCATAAGCGCTGATATTGTTCACGTTGTAAGATCCTGCGGTCACCCACAGACCATCTCTGACGGCGATCTTACCATGCAGGACATTGCGTCGGTACTCGTAGATCTCGGCACCGCATCGCAGCAGGTACCGGTACATGAATCGCTCTGCATGTTTGGCCACCGACACGTCGGAGATACCCGCCAGGATGAGCCTGACGGTCACCCCGCGTCGGGTCGCCTGACGCAGGCTGCGGCGTATGGCGCGACCCGGAAGAAAATAGCTCGACATGATGATCACCTCTTGTTCTGCATTGCGCAACAGTTCGAGATAGCTTCTGGAAACCTGTCCTTTGCGATTGACCCAGTCGTTGCGACGAACCCTCACCGGACAGGCGATATTGATATCAAATACAGGCGAAGGATGTGCCGCGATCAAGCGCCTGGCCGCAACGGGATTGCGCATCCATACCTGCACACAGGTCCTGAACAGTTCGAAGGCCGCCTCTCCCTCCACTTCCACGGCCCAGTCGAGCCATGCAGGCCGGCCTGGCAGATCATTGTAGCGATCGGACACATTCAATCCCCCGACAAGTCCGCTCAATCCGTCCGCTACCAGCACTTTGTGGTGCATTCGACGTCCGACATACCAATTTCCTCCCTGCATCAAGGGCTCAAAGTAACGGAAACGTATACCCGAAATCCTGAAACCTTCCAGCAGCTCGTCCGACAGCCCGCGGGATGCGTATCCGTCGACCATCAGCCAGACGTCCACGCCGCGTGATGCCGCTTCCCTCAGCAGCGCTGCAATGCGTTGTCCGGTGAGGTCTTCTTCAAAAATGTAGATCTGGAGATGGATCGAATACCGGGCTTTCCGGATCATCTCCTCCATTGCGGCAAAATAGTCGCCTCCTCCGCGTACGAGCCGTGCGCGGTTGAAGATGGTATATCCCGTGGAAACGTGTCTTTGAGGTCCGGACATGATCCGAAATTAATCAAACCACTTACATCCACTGCAGTCTGAACAGGGAGATGATGAAAATCAGTAGTTTTAGTATGTGCAGGCATGGTTGACGCGGCTTGCGAATTCATACCTTCACTCCAAACCTGAACCTTGAAGATACCGAAACAGACATTGGCATTCCTGCAGGAGAGCGGTGGGCTGGCCCGGTTTGCCGGGCGAGTCTTCACAGAGGGTCTCCGCCCACCGTTCGAGCTATCGGAATTTCTCCGCCAGTGCTATTTGATCGGCAACAAATCCCTCCCCCTGGTGGGTACCACCGCCTTCATCATGGGTTTGGTGCTGACCATCCAGCTGCGGCCGGCGCTTCTCTCCTACGGGGTGGAATCGGAATTGCCATACATCGTGGCAGATGCCATCATCCGGGAGATCGGTCCGGTGATCACGGGGCTTATCTTCGCGGGCAAGATCGGATCCGGCATTGGTGCGGAGCTCGGCTCCATGAACGTCACCGAACAGATCGACGCGATGGAGGTATCCGGCACCAATCCTTTTCGTTACCTGGTGGTCACGCGGGTGTTGGCGGCTACTTTGATGCTCCCGCTACTGGTACTGCTGTCCGACGCGATCGCAATCACGGGATCATTCATCGGAATAAATATCAAGGGTGTGATGAGTTTCGGACTGTTCACAGACGAGATCTTTCAATTCCTGGATTTCACGGATGTGTTTCCTCCACTGATCAAGACCTTCTTTTTCGGATTCTCCGTCGGCATAGTGGGATGTTACAAGGGATATACATCAAGTCGTGGCACAGAAGGCGTAGGACGTTCGGCGAATGCCTCCGTGGTCATTGCCTCGATGTTGATCTTTCTGATCGACCTGATCGCTGTGCAGATCACTGACCTGCTGGGTTTCAACTGAGAAAATCAATATGAAGATCGACAAAGACATCCCAACCGATGACGCCCCGGTGATCCGGATCCGGGATCTGTCGATCGCGTTCGGCAGCCATGTCGTACTTGACGGGTTCGAAATGACCCTGGCCAAGGGCGAAGACCTGGTGGTGTTGGGCAAATCGGGATCCGGTAAATCCGTGCTGATCAAATGCATCATTGGACTGCTAACCCCGGATCGCGGAAGGTGGGGTTCCTGTTCCAGAGCAATGCCTTGTACGACTCCATGACGGTGCGTGAAAACCTCGAGTTTCCGTTACGCAGGCATTGGATACAACTGTCACAGGGAGAAGTGGACGACATGGTGATGGAAGCACTGACAAACGTAGGATTGGCGGAGACGGTGGACCTCATGCCCTCCGAACTCTCCGGCGGGATGCGCAAGCGGATCGCCCTCGCCCGCACCCTCATTCTCAAACCTGAGATCATCCTGTACGATGAGCCCACGACCGGCCTCGACCCCATCACGAGTCGCGGCATAAGCGACCTGATGGTGGAAATCGCCGATAAATACAAAACCAGCTCAGTGATCATCTCGCATGACATGCGTTGCGTGGAGCGCACTTCCGAACGCATCATCATGCTGATCGACGGTAAATGTCATCTCACCGGCAGCTATGCGGAACTGAGTCGTTCCAAAGACCCTGTCGTCATGCCATTCTTTCAATGAACCGAACATGCCCCGACAACAACAGCATCTCGCCAGACTCGGATTCTTCGTCCTCGCCGCCGGCACAGTGCTCATCATAGCATTATTTCTGATCGGAAAGAATCAGCACTTGCTGGGCTCGCATTTCGTGTTGCGAGCGCATTTCCGGAATGTGGCCGGCCTTAGGACGGGCAACAACGTGCGCTTCTCCGGCATCGAGGTGGGGACCGTACGTGAGATGCGCATCCTGAACGACTCGACGCTTGAAGTGACCTTACTGGTGAAGGAAGATATGAAACAGGTGATCCGTCGGAATGCCATCGCCAGTCTCGGTGCCGACGGCCTTATGGGTAACAAGGTGGTGAACATCCTGCCACAGGCCGCTACGGCATCCTATGTGAAAGATGGCGATCTGCTCAGCACCAGGGCCGCGGTGGAGATCGATGATGTCCTGCGTACACTGGCTTCCACGGGCGACAATATCCATGCAATTACCGAGTCCCTGAAGGCAACCACGGCCAGAATCAACGAAAGCCGGGGGCTGTGGACACTCATCGAAGATGAACAGCTCGCCCACAATATCAACGCTGCCTCCGGACATCTGAACCGGGCTGCGGCCGAAGCGGAGGGCATGACCAGAGATGTACGATCCATACTGGCGGATGTGAGATCCGGCAAAGGACCTGCCGGTGTCATACTTCGGGATACCGCGATGGGTGAAGAAATCAGAAGCTCCATGTCGAGACTGGCCGCAGTATCGCGCTCTGCCGAAAACCTCGCGGCTGATCTGGATGCCGTCACAAAAAGACTCGGCAACGATCTGCAGGATGGCAAAGGGCCGCTGAACCTGGTGTTGCGCGACACCTCTGTATCCGGAAGGATCAGCCGAAGTCTGCTGCAGGTCGAATCCGGCACCGGATATTTCAACCAAAGCATGGAAGCCCTTCGGCATCATTTCCTGTTCCGGAGTTATTTCCGGCGTAAAGAAAAAGGACGCAACATCCAACAATGACAGGGTCGTTGACTTAACGCCCCAATGGCTTCGGGATGGTCAGCCGACAGCCCTTGCGTTGCAGTACCCATGCGGCATTGAAGGCATATTCATTTCCGCTGCTGAGGAGCCGGAACCGTCCTTCCAGATCCACGGTCGATGCAAGGTAACCCTTCGGTTCAGCGGTGGAATCCGTCCAGGCGAAAGCGTGCTGCCAGCCCCAGGCATCGAGCATCTTCGTTTGTCCGTCGCCGTTAGTCAGTGGACGGATATGCGGGAAGCTGCGCCCGCCGTCGGTGGAGAGGGCTGCATAGAGTCCGGACACGTTGCGTTCCCGCCCGGAGTCATCCATACACGTCATGTGTCTGGCAAAGGATGCGAAGATGATCGTACCGTCAGGCATGCGTTGCATGGTGGCCCGTTGGCCACTACCGATCGCCGGAAATGAACTTCGGTTATACGTCCACGTTAGTCCTCCATCAGTGGACACACTCATCGGCATTGTCCCTTCAATATCATCGCCGCGTCCGAAAGCCAGCAGCCGTCCGGGTTCGGGCTCTGCAATCGGGGCATGTATACCGGCGATCCAGGCGCCGCTGTCTCCTTCTCGGAATACCGGTGTCGGGCGGCCATCGGCCGGCTTTGTCCAGGAGCGGCCACCATCTGCAGACATCCAGACGACGGAACCGCCCCAGGATGCGGGCGTGGCATCGGCCGTGAAACGCAGGACGCCATCAGACCCGCGGATCATGGAGGCGATGACCTGGTTTTGGAAGCGTCGTTTCGGATCGATGAACCGGGGAGCCGACCAGGTCGCTCCGTTATCGAGCGAATAGCGCATGACCAGGGCCAGTTGCTGCCAGGTATTCGCAGCGGTGAGGCCAAAGAAATGAAAGAGTGAATCGCGCCCATTGCTCCAGACCACGGTTCCATGTTCATTTCGGTCGGGGATGTCAATGAACACGGAAGCAGTATCCCACGCCTCTTTTCCGAAGCGTTTGCGGGCGGCGAGGATCTTCAATTCCCGGCCCGATTCGCGCAGCGTATTGTACCAGATGGCCAGGAGATCACCGTTGGGAAGAGCAGTAATCGAGGGTTGATGATTATGCCAGAAGAAGGACATCTCGCGTGCGGAGAGGCTGTCTACGATGATGAAGGGTACAGGATCTGAGAAATACGAGGTACCCGTTCCCGTTAGTGTCTGCTGACGACGGGTTTGTGACACCTGTCGCTGATGTCTGGGAAGCTGTGGTTCCGGCGCATGAAAGGCAGTTGCAGCGGGGCCTTCCGCCACCCTGAATCCGATGATCCAGTTCCGGTCATCCGGCATCGCGGCCATACGGTCGGCGGAGGAAAGATAATATCTGTGCAGGCTACGCATGGGATCGGCATGATCTACATGCACTTCATACTCTGATGTGTGACTGCCACTGCGGGTGACCCGGAACTCCCCGCTTCGCGGACCCGCGGGATCCGTGGCCGCACGGTTTGGATACCGACCATACCAGTCGGCACACCATTCCTCCACGTTGCCATGCATGCCGTACAATCCCCAGGCATTGGGGGTATTACGGTCAACTTTCAGGTCCGGCGCAGGTTTGGTTGGATCAGGACTCGCGACCCAGTAACCGCCCTCACCTCCCCTGACATTGTAGGCGAGATATTCTGCCGGCAAGGTATCGCCTGTGTGGTAGCGGGTGGCAGTGCCCGCCCGGCAGGCGTATTCCCATTCCGCTTCTGTTGGAAGGCGATAAGATCTGCCCTCTTTCACTGACAGCCACCGGCAGAAATCCACCGCATCCTGCCAGCTCACAAATACGACCGGATCATCATCCCGATAACTGGTATGATGCATGCCCCGCAGCAGGCGGTGTTCCGGACGGAATTGCTCGTACTGGGCATTGGTCACTTCCGTGGCGGCG
>JAJTFQ010000189.1 GCA_021299955.1 Chitinophagaceae bacterium | reverse complement strand
CTGGTCCGGGTGTCGCGCAGTCAGTTCGCCTCTTTTCTCGGTAACCTGCTGGTCGTTTTTCCGGGCACCTTCCTGTTGGCCTGGGCATACGATATGGTGGTCGGACAACCCATCGCATCGGGGCCCGCTGCGCGCGCGCTGATGGCCGACACGCATCCCTGGAAAAGCCTGTCGCTGCTCTACGCATGTAATACCGGCGTATTCCTCTTCCTGAGTGGTATCATCGCGGGATATGTGCAGAACAAGATGCGGTTCGGGAGGATACCGGAACGCATCCTGCAACATCCGGAACTGCGAACCTGGCTGCCGGTCGGGCGGCTTCGCCGATTATCGGGCTTTCTCGACAGGCATGCGGGCGCCATCATCGGCAGCCTGGCCCTGGCCTTCTTCCTGGGGATGGCCGGAATGCTGGGGCGATTTTTCGGTATTCCGTTCGACATCCGGCATGTGACCATCGCGGCAGGCAATGCTTCGATCGGTTTTTATGGGCTCTCTCCCGCGGACTTCGAGCCTTCCTTTCTCTGGCCGGTATTCATAGGAGTGATGACCATTGGGTTCATCAACTTCCTGGTCAGTTTCTCTCTCTCCTTCTATGTGGCGATGCGTTCGAGGGGCCTCCACCTGCATCAGATGCCCGCCTTCCTTGGGGAGCTGGGCCGGCGTTTCCGTCGACGGCCGCTGGATTTCTTCCGTCCACCCAAAGATCTTGGCACCTGAAACCTTCATCATTTCCGGATCCGGGGTCAGTTTGCCATAAAAAAACAGGATCATGGTTTCGGGTTCGGTCGTTTTTTCCTAATTTTCAGCCTCGTATACCCTTGCATTAACAACGATCTCACATGCCAGATTTTCAGGTAAAGAAACAGTCGAAGCAGTATGATGCCATCATCGTCGGATCCGGCGCCGGTGGCGGGATGGCGGCCTACATGCTCTCCAAAGCCGGTTTGAAGGTATGCCTCATCGAGGCAGGTCCGATGTACGACCCCGCCAAAAATGTGACGCAGCTCAAGAATCCCTGGGATTCTCCGCGTAGAGGCGCCAGTACGAACTTCCGTCCCTTTGGGGATTTCGATGCCAGTTACTGGGGCTGGAACATCGACGGCGAGCCGTACACGAAGAAGGAGGGCACGCAGTGGGACTGGTGGCGCGCGCGCATGATCGGCGGCCGTACGAACCACTGGGGACGTATCTCCCTTCGGTTTGGTCCGAAGGATTTCAAGCGCCGGAGCATCGATGGACTGGGTGATGACTGGCCCATCGGCTACGAGGATGTAAAACCTTACTACGACCGGATCGATCAGCTGATCGGTATTTTCGGCACCAACGAGGGCCTCGAGAATGATCCGGACGGTATCTTTCTGGCGCCCCCAAAGCCTCGTCTGCATGAGATCTTCGTTAAGAAAGCAGGCCAGCAGGCCGGGGTGCCCGTCATCCCTTCCCGCCTGTCTATCCTGACGCAGCCGCTGAAGGACAATCCTGATCGCGGTGGATGTTTCTACTGCGCGCAGTGTAACCGCGGTTGCACGGTGTACGGTGATTTCTCATCTTCATCGGTGCTTGTCAAGCCGGCGTTGAAGACCGGAAACGTAGACGTGATCGTGTCTGCCATGGCCCGCGAGGTGCTGACGAACGACCAGGGACTGGCCATTGGCGTGTCGTATGTTGATAAGGGTGATCTGCAGGAATATCAGGTGTTTGGTCGCACCGTGGTGCTGGCCGCCAGCGCCTGCGAATCCGCCCGTCTTTTACTGAATTCAAAATCTCCCCGTCATCCAAACGGACTCGCCAACGGCAGCGGCGTGGTCGGCAAATATCTGCATGACTCCACCGGCGCGGCCATGGGCGGCATCCTGCCGCAGCTCTTCGGTCGCAAGCGATATAACGAAGATGGTGTTGGTGGCATGCACGTATATTCTCCCTGGTGGGGAGATAATAAAAAGCTTGATTTCCCGCGTGGTTATCACATCGAATACTGGGGCGGCATGAGTCAGCCTGCCTATGGTTTCGGCTTCGGCATCGAAGGGCTGAACGGCAGTTATGATGTAAATGGAAAGAAGAAAGAGGCCGGTGGCTACGGCGCCAGCCTGAAAGAAGACCATCGCTTCTTCTACGGCGCAGGGGTAGGTATGGCGGGACGCGGCGAGGCCATCCCGATTGAATCCAACTACTGCGAGATCGATCCGAACGTAGTCGATAAGTATGGCATTCCGGTCCTTCGTTTCAATGTCAAGTGGACGGACCACGAGGTCAAGCAGGCGAAGCACATGAAGGAGACCTTCCGCGAGATGATGCACGCTATGGGCGCGGTCATCACCTGGGGAGATGACGGTCCGGAAAATAGTTACGGACTGGAGTCCCCCGGAAAGATCATCCATGAAGCGGGCACGGTGCGCATGGGCAATGATGCAAAACGTTCGGCCCTCAATAAACACAACCAGGCCCACGAGTGCAAGAATCTGTTTGTGGTGGATGGCGGTCCTTTTGTTTCGCAGGCCGACAAGAACATCACCTGGACGATCCTGGCGTTGTCGATGCGTGCATCGGAATACATCGTGGACGAAATGCGGAAGAAGAACATCTGATCATCGCCCGCAGGGCACATCAATCAAAGAAAATGGACAGGAGAAAATCGATAAAAGCGATCGCGCTGGGCAGTCTGGCCACCGGACTGGTGTTAGATGCCTGCAAATCGAAGGAGCCCGCTGCCGGGGATGCCAAGGCAGCAGCAGGCGATAATGCCGGTGCATCGAAAGGGGTAGACCGTCAGCCGGAGGAAGTGGCGCACTTTCAAAAAGTGAATTCGACCACCTTCTTCACCCAGCATGAGATGGCTACCATCACCATCCTGGCTGACATCATCATCCCGAAGGATGAGGTGAGCGGCAGTGCTTCCGAAGCCGGCGTGCCCGAGTTCATCGAGTTCATTGTAAAGGACATGCCGGATCACCAGACGCCCATGCGTGGCGGGCTGCGCTGGCTCGATCTGCACAGCCATCGTCGTTTTGAAAAGTCGTTCAGCGGATTGACGGCCGAGCAGCGCATCTCCATCGTTGATGAGATCGCCTATCCGAAGAAGGCGAAGCCGGAGGTTGCGCAGGGCGTCGCCTTTTTCAATCTGATGCGGAACCTAACCTCCACGGGCTTCTACACTTCTCAGATGGGTGTGAAAGACCTCGGTTATGTCGGCAATGCGCCCAACCGCTGGAACGGCGTGCCGGCCGATGTGCTGGCACAATACGGTGTGGCATATTCTGAGAAAGAGGAGAAAGAGTGTGTCAAATACGAGTGATCCGGGCATTCTAACATCATAAAACAACCTGCCTGCCATGTCTCAAAAAAAGTCTTATCCCCGTCGTCGCTTCCTGCGTGACGCCACGCTTGGAGCGGCCGCTTTCAGCATCGTTCCCCGTCATGTTCTCGGCAAGGGCCACCTGGCGCCGAGTGACCGTTTGAACATCGCCGGCATCGGTGCCGGTGGAAAGGGCGCCAGTGATCTGGCGGAATTTTCCAAGAGTCCGAAGGCGAACATCGTCGCCTTTGCGGATGTGGATGATCGTCAGATCGGAACCTCTGCCAAAAACTTCCCGAAAGCGAATAAGTATCGCGATTTCCGCGAGATGCTGGAAAAGGAGCGCAACAACATCGATGCGGTGTCCGTTTCCACACCCGATAACACGCATGCCGTGGCCGCCCTGGCCGCCATGCAGCTCGGGAAGCATGTCTACCTGCAGAAGCCGATGACCCATGATATCTGGGAGGCCCGCATCCTGACCCAGGCTGCTGAAAAATATAAGGTCGTCACCCAGATGGGCAACCAGGGTGGATCCGGAGATGGGGTCCGTCGCACCCAGGAGCTCATCGCTTCCGGCCTGATCGGTGAGGTCACTTCGGTACAGTGCTGGACGAATCGTCCGGTATGGCCGCAGGGCTTGCCAACACCCTCCGGCACGCATCAGATCCCTAAGGAACTCGATTGGGATCTGTGGCTGGGGCCTGCCAAAAAGATGGATTTCAACCCGTCATACCTGCCGTTCAACTGGCGCGGATGGTGGGCCTTTGGTACCGGTTCCCTGGGCGATATGGCCTGCCATATCATGGACCCCGTGTTCCGTTGTCTACCGATCGATTTCCCCACGGAGGTCGAAGCCAGTGTGGCCACACTCTGGCGCGAAATGTGGAACGATACGGTGAACCCCGACAGTTGTCCGCCGTCATCCATCATCCACCTGACCTATCCGAGGAAAGATAACCCGTCCAAGACGATCAGTGTTTCCTGGTACGACGGTGGTCTGCTTCCCAAGCGGCCGGCGGAGCTCCTGCCGGAGGAAGCTTTCGGTAACTGGGATGGTGGTGTCCTCTTCGAAGGTACCCAGGGCAAACTCCTGGCCGACTGTTATGGTGCCAAGCCTCGTCTGCTGCCGACCAAACTGATGGATACCACGAACCTTCCCAAAGAGACGCTGAAGCGGGTACCGGAAGGACACTATGTGCAGTGGGTCAACGC
>JAJTFQ010000188.1 GCA_021299955.1 Chitinophagaceae bacterium | reverse complement strand
GAACGTACCCAATGCCTCCGTCATGGTGATAGAAAGCGCCGAGAAGTTTGGGCTTTCGCAGCTCCACCAGCTCCGCGGAAGGGTGGGGCGGGGCAGCGAGAAAAGTTATTGCATCCTGCTGACCGGTAACAAAGTATCCAAAGAGGCCAAGGAACGATTGCATGTATTTTGCTCCACCAATGATGGCTTCAAAATTGCGGAGAAGGATCTGGAGTTGCGCGGACCCGGAGACATTGAGGGTACCCGACAGAGCGGCGCCCTGAATTTCAAGCTCGCGAACATCATGTCGGACCGTGCGTTATTGGAACAGGCACGTGACCGCACTGCGGAGATCCTCGACCGGGATCCGGAACTGTCGGCATCGGAATTTGCCGGTCTCAGGGCCTTCCTCCAGCAGGCCAGGGGTCGTAACGAATGGAGCCGCATCTCCTGAGGATCTTTAACAAAGCATATGCTTTTTAACCTTTATTTTTAGGAAACTCAAACCTTCGACCGTGCGCAAAACTTTCGGAATCATGACGATGCTGGCGCTCGGCCTCTACGCCGGTGAAGGGATACGCGCGCAAACATCCTCTCATTTCTACGCCCTTGAATTCGCAGAAAATCGCGGACAGTGGGGAGACGAATTCCAATATCGTGCAGAGATCGGCGTCGGTGCCTTCTTCCTCCACCCCGACGGGTTTACGGTCCTCCGGCATGACAGCGCCGATTACGTACGCGCACTGCATCAGATACACGGACATGATCACGATGACGCAAAGCAGGCGCTGGAATCCGCAGCCGGCATAGCCTTCAGTATGCGCTCTCATGCCTATCGCGTTCGTTTCGAAGGAGGTAATCCCTCCGCCGCTGCTGGTGCAGAACGTCCGATACAAACCAACATCAGCTATTTCCTGGGCGCCGATCCCGGCAAATGGAGATCCGGACTCTCTTCCTATGGTGTCGTCACCTACCGCGATGTATATCCGAATACGGATGTCAGGTACCAGTCGGAGGCGGGTAATCTCAAGTATGATATCATCGTCAGGCCCGGTGCAGACCTCTCCCGCATCCGGCTGACCTACGATGGCGTGGACGGACTTTCGGTGCGTCAGGGCCAGCTGGTGGTGCAGACATCCACTGGCATCACCCGGGAGCTCGAACCTTACGCTTATCAGGTTCGCGACGGCCTGAAGCGTGAAGTTTCCTGCCGCTATGTGGTGGAGGGCAGGACCGTTCGTTTCGAAGTAAAGAACTACGATCCCGGGGTGCCGCTGGTCATAGATCACCTACCGGGGTGGAAATGTCGACATCGGTATTACGCGCTTCACGCCGACCGGCAACAACCGCATCTACTCGACCTATGTCGGAGGTGATGGGGATGACATCCCCCATAGCCTGATCAGCGATGGGGCGGGCAACCTCGTGATCCTCGGCCGTACGACCTCCTCCAACTATCCCAGCAAGGGCTACAAAGCGCCCAACCTCGGAGGGGCGGACATCGTGGTGACCAAGATCAGCGCCAATGGCACCCTCTTGATGGGTTCGGCCATCATCGGTGGCGCCAATACGGACGGGGCGAACATGGATGCCGCCATCACGCCGGCCAACTGTAACTCGCTCTTGTATAATTACGGCGATAACGCCCGCAGTGAAGTGATCCTCGACGATGCCGGTAATATTTATTTCGCTGCCAACACACTGTCTGCCAACTTTCCCCTGCTGAACGCAGTCCAGAATGCCATCGGTGGCGGACAGGATGCGGTCGTCGTGAAACTGACGCCTGATCTGTCCGGCCTGCTCTTCAGTACCTATCTGGGCGGTGCCGGCGATGATGGCGGATTCTGCATCAAACTG
Source organism: Chitinophagaceae bacterium (assembly GCA_021299955.1). Lineage (GTDB taxonomy): Bacteria > Bacteroidota > Bacteroidia > Chitinophagales > Chitinophagaceae > Pollutibacter. The sequence goes on along the minus strand of JAJTFQ010000188.1, from coordinate 3,957 downwards.
CATCCTGTCAATGGACAGATCTACGTGGCAGGCCCCACGCTGAGCAAGGACTTCCCGGGCAACAAGCTCGGTACACTGGGCACCCTGCCGGGTGACCTGATCGATGGCTATGTGGCCGTGATCGCCCCGAATGGAGGCACCCTGATCCGATCTTCATATCTCGCCACCGGCGAAAACGATATTGTGTATGGACTGCAGTTCGACCGCGTTGGATTCCCCTATGTGATGGGCATCAGCCAGGGCGCCTGGCCCGTAGTCAACGCGGCCTATTCCAACGCAGGATCCAAGCAGTTCATCTCCAAGCTCCGCCCCGACCTTTCCGGTTATGAATTTTCTACGGTCTACGGTTCCGGAAGCCTCATGCCCAACATCTCACCGGTAGCATTCCTGGTCGACCGGTGCGAAAACCTCTATGTTTCGGGATGGGGTGGCAAACTCAATCCCTGCAATCCCGATCCGCGCTGTTACGATCTGCGGACGGCGGGTCCGTTCGGTATGCCCATCACGCCGGATGCCATCAAGTCGAATACAGACAACCGCGATTTCTATTTTATCGTCCTGGCCAAGAATTCCAGCAAACTCCTGTACGGCTCTTATGCCGGACAATCGGGTGGTGAGGGTGATCACGTGGATGGGGGCACCAGCCGCTTCGATGCCCGGGGCGCCATCTACCAGGCTGTCTGTGCGAACTGCGGTGGAACCAACATGTGCCCCACCTCACCGATCACCTGGCCGTTTCCGATCACACCCGGGGTCATTGCACCGGTCAACGGGGCGCTGGGATCCAATACCAGCGGCGAATGCAACCTCGGTGCGATCAAGATATCCTTCGAGTTCGATGGGGTGGAGGCTGACCTGGAACTCAGCATCGACGGGGTGATCAACGACACTTCCGGCTGCTTTCCACTGAAGGTGGACTTCGAAGACAAGCTGGCGATCGGCACACGCTTCATCTGGGATTATGGCGACGGTTCCAAGCGCGATACCACGACCGTCCCCGGCTCCAGCCACACCTTCCTGACACCGGGCCTCTACCGGGTCATGCTGATCGCCATCGACAGCACAAAATGCATTCCCTCGGATACCGCCTACCGGCTGGTGAATGTTCGTCTGGATAAGGCCCTGCCCGACTTCAACCCGGTGAAACTGCCTCCCTGCGAGAACCTGAGCATTCGGTTCGACAACCTCACCGTGGCTCCCCCGGGCAGACCTTTCAGATCGAATTCCTTCATCTGGGATTTTGGTGATGGATCTCCCCGCGTCCGGACGGGACCGGGGCCGGCCACACACACCTACGCCGCCATTGGTACCTATAATGTGAAGCTCATCCTGGATGATTCAACGTATTGCAATGGCCCGGATTCGATCAGCCGAACTGTCAGGCTCTCTCCGAACATGAAGGCCGACTTTTCGCTGAGTGAGGATACGGCCTGTGCACCACTGACCGTCACTTTCGAGAACAAATCGGCGGGCGGGCAGACCTTTACATGGGATTTTGGTGACGGGACCACTTTTACGGGCTCAACGCCTCCGCCCAAGACCTTTACTACCGGAGGGCTGTACACGGTGACCCTGGTCGCCAGCGATCCGAATACCTGCAATGTAACGGATACCATCCGGCGCAGGGTGTATGCGGTACCGAGTCCCGTGGCGGCCTTTACTTATACGCCATTCCCTTCGGCAGAAAATACGCCGACCCGGTTCCTCAATGGTACGACCGGCGCCACCAGATATCAGTGGTCGTTCGGTGACGGAGCCACGTCCACCGAGGTCGATCCGGTTCACCAGTATGCGACCACGGGCATCAACACCGTCTGTCTGATCGCAACAAACCAGTTCGGATGTGTCGATACGCTTTGCCAGCCGGTACAGTCGATCGTCGTCTCGGCGCTCGATGTACCCAACGCCTTCACACCGAACGGCGACGGGCGGAATGATCGTGTATATGTCAGAGGCTTTGGCATCGTAAAGATGAACTTCAGGATCTACAACCGATGGGGTCAGCTTGTATTCCAGTCAACGGACCAGACCATCGGATGGGATGGATATTACAAGGGAAGGCTGCAACCCATGGATGCCTATGGTTACGTCGTGGATGTGGAATTCAATAATGGGGAACGATCAACAAAGAAGGGTGACATTACCCTCCTGCGCTGATTCGGCATGGAATAAAGAAAAATCCTGCGTCATGAAGCAGCAGATCTGGAAGAAATCGGTCGTAAGGTTAACGGGACTGCGGGTCATCCCGCAGGTGGTGTTGGCAATGGCCGGATGGGTCTGCGGCGCTCCGGTCGCGCTTCGTGCGCAGAACCTGCATTTCTCGCAATTCTTCAATGCGCCGTTGCTGACCAACGCCGCAAATGCAGGGTTCATCCCGGAGTCAGACTATCGCATTGGCGCTAATTACCGGAGCCAGTGGGCCAACCTGCCCGTTCCCTATCGAACAATGGGGATCTGGGGGGATGCGCAGGTGTTCAGGGATCGCTTTGAAACAGGATGGGTCGGACTGGGTGGACAGATCATGCGCGACGTCGCAGGCAGCGGGAATCTGCAATCGACCAAGATATACGGCTCCGCCGCCTATCACCAGATGCTCGGGGCCACCGGCCTGCTATCCGGGGGCTTCAGCATCGGCCTGATCAATAAGCGCGTGGATGTCAACAACTTCAGGTTCGACGACCAGTGGAATGGTAAATTCTTCGACTACACCATTCTCACCGGGGAAACCTTCCTGAATACGAACGTCACTTATATGGACGTAGAGGCGGGCCTCAATTATGCATGGTTTCCAACCGACGACATCTATCTGCATGGCGGGTTATCGGTCAAACAACTGAACCGCCCGAAGGAGACATTTTTTATGTCGGCACCGGGTTACAATTATTTCATGGATCGTCGCTACACCGTCTTTCTCGATGGTGTGCTGAAACTCAACGACCAATGGATCCTGACACCTGGGGGATACTTCACCCGCCAGTCCAAGTCGCAGGAGATCGTTGGTGGTATCCACGCAAACTATAACCTCAGCGGAGATGGAGAACACCAATTGATCGGAGGCGCCTACTATCGCCACGGAGATGCCGTGATCCCGATGATCGGCTACCAATGGCGGAACATGCGGTTCATGTTCAGTTATGATGCCACGACCTCCCCGCTGGGATCCTATATCAACATGCAGGGTGCAACGGAGATGTCGATCCTGCACAATGGGTTCTATGTTCAGAATGCGGGTCAGTTGCGTCAATCGATGTGTCCGAAATTCTGATGAGATCAGATTTAAAAACCAATGATGGATATGCGAAAGGGTTTATCGATCATCCTTTACATGATGATCTGCCTGGGTGGCAGACTCTCCGCACAGACGGAGGCAAAGACCGGTGGATTTGAGCGCGACCGGCTATTTTCCGGCGGAAATTTCGGGGTTCGTTTCGGCGACAACACGTTTGTCAATCTGTCCCCGCAGTTCGGTTACCAGTTCACTGATCATTTCCAGGCCGGGGCCGGTGTCAACTTCATCATGTCTTCGCTGACTTTCCGGGGCACGGGCGGCGACAGGCAGTACCGGACCACCTATGGATATGGTGGTCTGAATTGCTTCGCCCGGTACTTTCCGATCCCCACGTTGTTTGCGTCGGTGCAGCCTGAATACAATTACAGTTGGGGTAAGATGAGGTATTTCAATGGCCAGGCCAGCCAAACATCTCCGGGCGCTTTCGTGCCTGTATTGCTGATCGGTGGAGGAACCTCGATCCCGGCGGGTCGTGGACGGCTGATTGCGCAGTTGCTCTACGATCTGGCCGGTCATGAGCGATCGCCCTATGGTCGTGCACCCTTCGTCACGTTCGGCTTCAATTTCTGATGCGAGCGAGTTCCGCCAGTACCTGTGCCGGCGATGCGCACACACAGATGCGGTCGGTCACCCGGTCGTACAGAAACTCCTGCTCCTCCATGTGCCTG
>JAJTFQ010000187.1 GCA_021299955.1 Chitinophagaceae bacterium | reverse complement strand
CCGGAACTGGGGCACATCCAATTCTATGACTTCAATGTATCGTTTGGTGCGCTGTTCAATCCTGCCGGTGTTGTTATCTGTAATCACGGGAGCCGCTGACGTTGTCGTACTCGGGGGCAAGGGCGTTGGCTTTCCCGGATCTGTTTTGGCGATCACAGTGCTTGTTGGCTCGATCGGTCGTTCGCGGGTACCCGCTGTTGGAGGCTGGATCCGGGGGGTGGCAACCACGGGGGGCTGGTTCTGCGGTTTGGGAGGCTTGATGACCTGAGTCTGCTGTGGCTGCGGGTTAGAGGGAGGTGTCCTGTTGGCGGCGATGGTCTTTTCCGCTGACGTCGGGGCGGTTCCAAGCGGATTTCTTCTGGAATTGTTGTTATCGGGGGCAGTTCCGAGCGGTGTGCGCTTCGTAATGTCCGGAGTGGGGGCGGAGGTCTTCAGCTTAGCCAGGGAACGTCTTTCGAGTGATGTGATGCCGTTCTGCGGAGGCTCTTTTTCACTTGCGGGCCGCCATTTGCCTTCCAGGACCTCCCGGTCGGTTTGTCGGAGATAGGTCAGTCGGTGGGTTTGAAAAAGATCCTTGAAATCAGGTGGCGTATTGGATTTCACCTTCTCGATTTCGGTAACGATGACAGACTTACTGCCCTTGTCGTAACTTCCTTCAAGCCGGCAGATGACGTAGTGTCGTTTGCCGGAGATCATAAAATAGGTGTAGGAGAATCCATCTACCCTGTCGCCCTTTACTTCGAGTTCCATGACATATTCCGTTTTTCCTCCAAACGGGTCATTGGCGGTGGCAAATGAGCCGGACCATTGTCCACTCAGATTCTGGCCTCTGGCGGCAAGCGCTGAACAGGCCATTAGGATCCATAAGGCTTGTCTTAACCTTGTTGTGCGCATAGATTCACAAAAGTTGACCGGTTTTCAATACCGTTTGCAAATTACGTACTCCGCGTCATTCCGATACCGCATGCGCCAATCGGATGATATGAAGCGCGCATTGCCGATCTGCAATATTATAGAGGTTCTTTCATGTTGCTGCCCAATAGTTCGTTAATTTTGCACCCCGGTGCAGGTTCGAGTGGGCCGCTGCCCTCCGTTGGCACCTGACTTCAAAGTGAACAGATGATGGTCAAGATAAGTTTTCCAGATGGCGCGATCAGGGAATATCCCGACGGAAGTAGCGCTATGGATATTGCAAGATCGATCTCAGAAGGGCTGGCACGGAAGGTGCTCGCAGCGATGGTCAATGGCTCGGTATGGGATGCATCACGCCCCATCCATGCTGATGCAAGCCTCCGGCTGCTCACCTGGGATCATGCCGAGGGCCGCAGTACTTTCTGGCACTCGTCTGCCCATCTCATGGCGGAAGCGGTGGAATCGCTTTTCCCGGGCGTCAAGTTCTGGGTTGGGCCAGCTGTCGATAAGGGCTTCTACTATGACATGGACCTCGGTGGCCGGAGCATGACGGAGGAAGACCTCCGTAAGCTCGAAACAAAAATGAACGAACTGGCGAAGCAGGGCAACGCTTATGTCCGGCGCGAGATCTCCAAGGATGATGCCGTCAACTACTTTTCCGATAAGGGAGATGAATACAAACTTGATCTGCTCCAGGGGTTAAATGACGGAGAGATCACCTTTTATACGCAGGGCGCGTTCACTGACCTGTGCAAGGGGCCGCATATACCGCATACCGGACTTATCAAGGCGATCAAACTGACAAGCCTCGCAGGTGCCTACTGGAAAGGGGATGAGCGCAATAAGATGCTGACGCGTGTCTATGGTGTCAGTTTCCCGAACCAGAAGGAGATGGACGAACATCTCCTGATGCTGGAAGAGGCCAAAAAGCGTGACCATCGAAAATTAGGTAAGGAGTTGGGTATTTTCACCTTCGACGATGACATCGGGCCCGGTCTGCCGCTTTGGATGCCCAATGGCACGATCATCATCGACGAACTGGAAAAGCTGGCCAGGGAAACGGAGGAGGACGCCGGATACAAGCGTGTGGTTACTCCGCACATCGCGAAGGAGAACCTCTATCTTACCAGTGGCCATTTGCCATACTATGCCGAATCCATGTATCCTCCGATGGAGCTGGAAGGTGTGAAATATTATCTGAAGGCGATGAATTGTCCGCATCACCACAAGATATTTGATGCGGAACCCAAGAGTTACAAAGATCTGCCACTTCGACTGGCTGAATATGGCACTTGTTATCGCTATGAGCAGAGCGGAGAGTTGTTTGGATTGATGCGAGTCCGTTGCCTGCATATGAACGACGCACACATCTATTGTTCGCGTGAGCAATTCGCCCAGGAATTCAGGGCCGTGAATGAGATGTACCTCAAATACTTCAAGATCTTCGGCATTGAGAAGTATGTGATGCGCTTAAGTCTGCACGAACCTTCCAAGCTCGGCCAGAAATACATCAATGAGCCGGAGCTGTGGCTGGAGACGGAGTCCATGGTACGTGAGGTGCTCAAGGAGTCGGATATTCCCTTCGTGGAGGTCCCGGACGAAGGGGCTTTCTACGGACCCAAGATCGATGTCCAGATCTGGAGCGCGATCGGACGTGAATTTACCCTGGCGACCAACCAGGTGGACTTTGCGCAGGGTCGCAGATTCAAGTTATCTTACACCAACCGGGATAACCAGCCTGAGGTGCCATTGATCATCCACCGCGCTCCGCTGGGTACTCATGAACGTTTCATTGGTTTCCTCCTCGAGCATTATGCAGGTAAATTCCCCCTGTGGCTATCGCCGGTGCAGGTCAAAATACTCCCGATCAGCGATCGTTTCATGGAACATGCCCAACATACCCTGGCCAGATTGAAAAAGGCGGGTTTACGTGCCGAGATCGATGACCGGAACGAGAAGATCGGTAAGAAAATCAGGGATACGGAACTCATGAAAGTGCCTTATATGTTCGTCATTGGTGAGAAAGAGGTTGAAGCGGATGCTGTTTCTGTCAGAAAGCAGGGGAAAGGTGACGCAGGTATGTTCCCGCTATCGGAAATTATCCTTACTTTGACATCAGAAAAAGAAAACCGACAGTAAGCAGTACCTAAAATTTCAAAGCACAAACCCGAAGGCAGGCTGTCGACTGCCCATCAGGTCACACCATTATGGCGCTCCCCAAAAAGACCATCATCAAGGCCGGCCCCGGCGGATTCAGGGGCAAGTTCATGCCCCGGAAAGAGCCGGAACACCGCATTAACCAGTACATCCGTGTTCCCCAGGTGCGTCTGGTTGGAGACAATGTGACGGTTGGCATATATCCTACCCAGGAGGCCATGCGGATCGCTCAGCAACTTCAGCTGGATCTGGTGGAAATATCTCCACAGGCAGATCCTCCCGTTTGCAAGATCGTAGACTATAATAAGTTCCTCTACGATAAGAAGAAGAAGGAGAAGGAGATGAAGGCGAAGAGCAAATCTGCCGAACTCAAGGAGATCCGCTTCACACCGGGTACAGATGACCATGACTTCGATTTCAAAGCCAGGCACGCCGAAAACTTTCTGAAAGAAGGCAATAAGGTCAAGGCATATGTCCAATTCAAGGGACGTGCGATCATGTTCAAGGAAAGGGGAGAGCTCGTGCTGCTTAAATTTGCTGAGCGACTCGCAGAATTCGGGCAGGTCGAAGGGCTCCCGAAACTGGAAGGGAAGCGCATGCTGATGGTCATTGCACCGAAGACGGCCAAAAAGAAGGCCCCGAAAGAAACAGAATAACGACCTTTGGAATACACTGCCGGACCGCCCCATGTGGGCGGTCCTTTTTTTTGCCTGATCAGACCACTTTGGCTTTCCACCGGCCGCTCTTCAGATAGGCAAAGGACATACCGAAGGTCAGAGCCCAATAAAGCCATTCGGACATCCAACCGATGGTGATCGGCAGAAAGAAATATTCCAGCACGAAATATACATAGAGAGAATAGGCGATGATGGTGATTGTTTCGATCAGGAGGTTGGTACGGGTATTGCCTGTGCCGGTGACGGCATTGAGGCTGATGGTGGCAAAGCTCATCATGACCATGGCGACCGCCACCACCCTGAGCACAGGGATACCCTGTTCCACAAACGCGGGGAGTTCCTGCACCTGACGGAGGAAAAAGGAGGGGAATAACATCAGGGGTATGGCCAGGGCGAGGGAAAAAGTCATACTCACGCGTGTGATCCTGCTGACCAGAGGCAACACTTCTTTATGCCTGCCCTGCCCGATCACGTTGCTGACCATAGTATTTGTCGTAGAGGCGAAACTCCAGATGAACACACCGAGAAAGCCGATGATGACCCGCATGAACTGGCTGATGTCCAGCGACAGCCGGCCGTGATGGGATACCAGGATGAAAAAGTACTCCCAGCTGATGATGCTGATGGCATATTGCATGATCAGCGGAGAAGACTGGGTCAGCAGGAGCCGCAACTCCGGGACATGAATGCGCATGTCGCGAAGTATGCGGCACCATTGAATCCCAGCGCAGGGCATCCGAATTTCCCGAATATCAAGGCATAGTCCAGCACTACATTCGATACGGTTTCCGCCAGCGTGCCCCAGATCAGCAACCGGCTCTGGTTGGTGCCGACCAGCAATCCGTTGCGCATCTGATACAAATACAAAAAGGGGAGCCCCCAGATGCGTATGCGCAGAAAAGACAGCGACTGCTCATACAATCCGGGTTCCACATGTCCGGACAAAATGAGCGGCGCCAGTGTATAGGTCATCACTATGCCCAACGCGGCAATCAGCAGGCTCAGGTAGATGCTTTGTGCAGAGAGGATGCCGATATCCTGCAATCTGTCCTGACCCGCCCGACGGGCGATGAGGGCTTGTAGTCCGTTATTCAGTCCGTAGCCGATCGCACCGAAGATCAGATAGTAGACACCAGTGATGCCTGCGGCGCCGAGATGACCGCTGCCGAGCCGCGACAGGAAGATGCTATTGACCAGGTAGTTGAACTGTGGAACCAGCAGCGCAAAACTGATGGGAAGTGCTAACTTCAGGATCTGTCGATAGGAGACACCGAGTTTCAGGTCTACCTCAGGATTCGTAACCGTCATCTGAGGCAAACCTACAACTTTTGGGAGGGAAGGCCACACGGGGTTCTGTCATTTTATCGTAACTTGCATATCAGCCTATGCCCAAACCTTCATTCCGCATATTACTTAAGGATTTTGTCCATCCAGACCCATCTGCCATGCGCCTCAGCGTGGATGCGGGTCCGTATCACCTTTCCCTGACCCTGATCCTGGCGGCCGAGCGAAAGGTCGTAGGCTTTGAAAGCTACAATCTACCGCAATCCGGACAAGAGGAGGAGGCCCTGGCCATTCTGTCTGAAAGTCCGCTCGCTGAGATGAATTACGGCTCCGTTTCCATCACGTTCAATACAGAGGAGTTCGTGCTCATGCCCGATCGGTTTCATCATGCCGACATCACGGATGATTGCCTCTCGCTCGTACATGGTGATCTGCCCACGAATGTTTCGGCGACCGAACAACTGCAGGATCTGGGTATACATAATCTGTATCGGATCCCGATCTGGCTGTTCCAATCAATCACCCAACGTTTCCACCTTGCGAACAGGCATCATGGGGTCAGTCTGATGCTCACCACCATCCGGAACCGCAGCGAAGAATGGTCGCCCACCTGCATACATCTTTGGTTTTACACGGGTCATGTACTCTCAGCGGTCTACCAGGATGGTCGCTTACTGATATCCAACTGGTTCCCGTACGAAATTCCGGAGGATCTTTCCTACACGTTGTTGAATACGGCCGAGCAGTTCGGTCTGAACCCTGAAGATGTTCCGGTGATGGTTTCCGGATTCATCGACCGCGATTCGATCATTTTCGAAGAGTTGATGAAGTATTTCCTGGTGGTAGAAACCGACAATGGAGGAGGCACTTTTATTGCAGACGACATCTTTTCCGGCTATCCGGATCATTACTTCACTCCAGCCTTCTCCATAGCCGTATGCGGATCATAAGCGGCACAATGAGTGGCCGGCGGATACATCCTCCCACCCAGATGCCGCATACCCGTCCAACGACGGATGTGGCCAAAGAGGGTCTCTTCAATGTCATAGGCAACCGACTGGAACTGGACGAATTAAATGCATTGGATCTGTTCGGCGGAACCGGTAGCATCAGCTTCGAATTGTGCAGCCGCGGGATCATAGATGTGGTTACAGTCGAGCGTGATCCCAAGATGCACGCCTTCATCGAAAAGACCCGCACAGAACTGGGTATCACAAATATTAAGGTGTTGAAGATGGATGTTTTCAAGTACCTGGAACAGTGTACCGATCGATACGGGTTCATTTTTGCAGGTCCTCCTTATGCACTCGGCCCGATCGATGAACTGCCGAGGATCATCCATGACCGCGACCTGCTGATGCCCGGTGGATGGTTTGTGCTAGAGCATACCCCCAGAAACGATTATAAGACAAGGCCACATTTCCTGCAGGAACGCAAATACGGAACGACGATCTTCTCCATTTTTGAACGTCCGGCCTGATGTGCCGGGATATCCCGCCCCTACCATCAAAAGAATGCCCGGATACGGATGCAAAAAAAAGAGATCAGGACCATCTATCGCCAGCAGCGGATGAACCTTGGATTACAGGAGGTAGCGAGGATGGAAGACCTCCTGCTGATCCGCATACAGCAGGCAGGCATACCTCCGGTTTCCGTTCTGATGGGATACATGGCAGACCCTGCACGACATGAGCCTGATCCGGGCAACATCATTAGATGGTTCAGCTTCATTTCTCCCGGAATGCTGGAACTAGCGCCGAGGATCCATGATACGGGCTGCGGAATGGATGCCTTTATTTTCGAAGAAGGGCAGCCTGTGACGTTGAATGCATTTGGCATTGCTGAGCCACAGGACACCTATCCCGTGGATCCCCTGGCGATCGACCTGGTGCTGGTACCCATGCTGGCATTTGACCGACAGGGTAACCGGGTGGGTTACGGAAAGGGTTACTATGATCATTTCCTGCCGCGATGCCGACCTGACTGCCTTA
>JAJTFQ010000186.1 GCA_021299955.1 Chitinophagaceae bacterium | reverse complement strand
CAACCCTCGAAGAAGAGGTGGGCATCCTGCATGCCCATCACCTGTCGAACCGGGGAGACCTCCTCGCCGATGTCGGGCCCGTGCTGACGGCCGGGGAAGTGGTCACTCTGCAGGAGATCATCCGCGGACTCCATGTCGAAGACCGGCTCATCCGATTCATCGCCGGCATCGTGACCGCTACGCGAGATGACCGTTCGATCGCGCTCGGTGCCTCGCCCCGCGCCTCCATCGCCCTGCTCAACGCGTCAAAGGCCATCGCCGGCATGAGAGGCCGGGATTTTGTGACCCCGGAAGACATCCTCTTCGTCGCACTTCCCGTCCTGCGCCACCGCATCACGCTGACACCGGAACGTGAAATGGAAGGCGTAACGACCGATGAAGTCATCCGACAGCTGCTTTCCTCACGCGAGATCCCCCGCTGACATGCACAGGTTCATCGGTATCATACGGGCACTCTGGCTGCGGGACAGACTTTTCATGCTGCTCGCCGCAGCGTCCATCCTGCACGTCACCGCCTTCTTCCTGCCCTGGCTGGGGGTCCTGCCTTCTGTATTCACCGCCGCTTCAGCCCTGCTGGCCTTCGTGGATGTTTGGCTCCTGAATGTGCTCGACCATGGGATCTCCGCCCGGCGCATCACCCCTGAACGATTGTCCAACGGCGACGAAAATCCGGTGCAGATCGAACTCATCAGCCACTATGCGTTTCCGGTCAGTTTAGAGCTGGTGGACGAGCTGCCGGAGCAATTCCAGCGGCGCGACTTCCTCATGCATGCCCGCCTCCCCGCCCGGGGTGAAGCCAGCCTGTCATATTCCCTGCGCCCTGTTAAACGCGGCGTGTACGCTTTCGGCAAGTTGAATGTGTTTGTCCGCAGCCCGCTTGGACTCGTGGAACGTCGTTACCGCTTCGACCAGGGCCGAAATGTTCCGGTCTATCCCGCCTTCCTTCAGATGCGCCGCTACCAGCTCATGGCCATCAACGACCGGCTGAGTGCCGTCGGCATTAAACGGGTCAGAAGACTTGGGCATAGCATGGAATTCGAGCAGGTCCGCGATTATGTCCAGGGAGATGACATCCGGACCATCAACTGGAAAGCCACGGCCCGTCGCGGACAAATGATGGTCAATGGCTATACCGACGAACGCAGTCAGCAGGTCTATTGCCTGATCGATAAGGGACGCACCATGCGCATGCCCTTCGACGGCATGAGCCTGCTCGATCATGCCATCAACGCCTCCGTCGTCCTCTCGAACGTGGCCCTGGTGAAACAAGACAAGGCAGGCATCCTCACGTTCTCCGAAGACATCGGCCAGTTCCTGCCCGCCGCCTCCCGCGCCTCACAAATGGGCGCCATCCTCGAGGTCCTGCACCATCAGAAGACCCGCTTCCTGGAAAGTGACTATGAGCGGCTCTACGCATTCGTCCGCCGCCGCATCAGCCAGCGCAGCCTCGTGATGCTTTTCACCAATTTCGAATCTCTGAGCGGCCTGCGCAGACAATTGCCCTATTTGCGCCGGATCGCCGTCGATCACCTGCTGGTGGTCGTGTTCTTCGAGAATCCGATGTTGAAAGAAAAAGTAGAGACCCCCGCGCGGACCGTGGAAGAAGTCTATCACCGAACCATCGCGGCCCGCTTCGATCAGGAAAAAAGACAGATCGTCCGCGAACTCGCACGGCATGGGATCGGATCCATCCTTACACCACCCGCAGAACTCACGGTGCAAACCGTTAATTCCTATCTCGAACTGAAAGCGCGGCAGGCGATCTGAACAAAGCCTCAGGCCCGGATCAGATAATACATGCAGGTGGTCACGAAATTCCGGAAGAAAGGGATCGCGGCGATCGGCCCCCATTGCTTTCGGCCGTTCACACCAAATTTATAGCGGTAGATCGGATTGATCAGATAGAAGGTCCTCGCTTCGATCGAATAGTCGCTCCGCTTGACGATCCGTTCGAATCTTTCGATGGAAATGCCGGTGGACTTGACTTCCAGTAATTCCTGGATGACAGGATCGTACTCTCCGGATAGTTTGAGTACACCCTTGTAGAGCGGCACGGGCAGCAGATGTATCCACGGCATCATCGACATCCACTTGCGCCGGCATACCTGCTGATGGCCGCCATGCGGCATGTACCAGGGTGGAAACCCAAAGAAGACATGACCACCCGGCTTCAGGAAACGCCTGAGGTAGGGGATGAATCGCTCCTGGTCTGGAATGTGCTCGATCACATCTTTCAGGATGATCAGGTCGAAACGACCGCTGAAGCGGGTCAGTGCCCCCTCCTCATAGATGTTCTGATTCACGATCTCCACCTGCCCCTGTTCGATGTACGGCGACAGCAACTCATTCGCGTAACCCGATTTGAGCATGTCGAGTTCAATGCCCACGGCCTTGCAACCACGCTCCAGGAACGGGATCAGCACACCGCCCTCCCCGCATCCGATGTCCAGGATCTCCAGTTCAGGTGTGATGCTGAGGGTCTGCTCAATGAAGGGCAGCAGATACTCCTTGGCATTGTCGACCTGCTGTTGATAACGTACTTTGTAATCCTTGTGCTGTATGAGGGTCATGTCGCTGAGGTCTCGTGAATCGGGCGGCCCATTGACGCGGGTCCGTTACCTTTGCCAAAAATACGATTTGAACCCCGAATCCTGGCAGCAGAAATACGCCGAAGGGCAGGTCATCCTGATGGACAAGCCCCTGCAGTGGACTTCCTTCGACGTCGTCAAGAAGATCCGCATCCAGACCCGCATCAGCAAGGTAGGCCATGCCGGCACCCTCGATCCGCTGGCCACCGGACTCCTCATCGTTTGTACCGGCAAATACACCAAGCGCATCAACGAATACATGGCCCGCGAAAAGGAATACACGGGCACCTTCACCCTCGGTGCCGTCACCCCCACCTACGACCTCGAAAGCGAGCCGGTCGATCTCAAACCCTGGGAGCATCTAACGGTCACGGACATACGTAAAGCTACCGAAGCCTTTACCGGCGACATCCTGCAGGTGCCGCCTACGCATTCCGCCATCAAGCGCGACGGTAAACCCGCCTACCTCATGGCCCGGAAAGGGCAGGATGTTGTCCTGGAGCCCCGTCCCATAAGGATCTCCACCTTCGAGATCACTGGCGTCGAAGGACCCGTCGTCACTTTCCGTGTCGTCTGCTCCACTGGCACGTATATCCGCAGCCTGGCCTTTGATATGGGACGCGCACTCGGTTGTGGCGCCTATCTCTCCGCCCTGCGACGCACCCGCATCGGCGAATTCAGCGTGGATGATGCTTTGTCCGTGCAGACTTTTGTGGACAGGATCACTGAAGAAAAAGAAGTGGCTAACGGTCATGAATAACCGAAGACATTGTATTTCGTGTTGACTCAGAAAGGATAACCGATCGCGAACTGGAAGACCGGCTTGCGCCACACACCCGGAACAAACCAGCCGTCGTCCCGGGGACTGTAGAAACTTTCCGCTTTAGGGTTACCCGTGTTGTGTGGGCCATATCTCGGGTCTTTCAGCGGAAAGCCCAGATCGAAGCGCAACAGGAAATAACTGAAATCCGCCCGCATGCCAAAACCGGAGGCGATGGCGATATCCTTAATGATCCTGGAGGGATTGAAACCCGCCCGCGGGAGCTGTCCCGACAGATCGTTCCGGAACCAGATATTTCCGATGTCAGTGAAGACCGCCCCCCGCATCCAGAAGCCAAAGAACTGGAACATCCGGAATCGGTATTCAAGGTTGGCTTCCAACTGCACATCCGCATATTTGTCGTTCAGCCGCCCGTCCAGCGTGGTATCGAAACTGATATTGGAGCCGACGCCCAGCTTTCGGATCTGCCAGCCGCGCATGCTGTTGGGCCCGCCGGCCACATAACTTTTGAAGAAAGGAAGGGTGACCTGTCCCTGGCGACTGAGGGTCGGGAAGGCATGGCCGTAGCCTCCGAAGAGTCGCATGTGCAGACTCGATTGCCTGAACTGCATGATGTGACGATAGTCGGCATCGATCTTCAGGTAACGGTACAAGGTGCTCAGTCCTTTGCCGGAGGAAGTCTGACCGCGCAGGATCGATCCCACCAGGGTCCCGGATTCCTCGAGGTTCACCCGCAGCAGGTTCACATGCCGCCGCCCGTAAGGGTTGAAATTATGGTTCACCGCCAGGTTCGCGCCGATGATCAGGCCGTTATTATAGGTGTAGAGCAAGAGCGGGAAATCCTTGATGGTTTCGAAGAAAAGGCTGTCGGGGCGGAACAGGGTGTACTCGAAATTGAAGGGCTTGAACTGCCAGGAGGTTGCCGTACCCGTCTTCCATTCGTAGCCCAGGAAGGTATTGAAACTGCGCAGCTGGAAGTACTTGAACCGATCGATGTAGGAGAAATCGGCCGATGTGATGGTACGGGCATTGCGGAAACGCTTCTCGAAGGTATTGGAGAAGGGGGTGGACATCCAGGGGATGGTCAGCCGGTTGGTCAGTGTCACCTCACCCGAAAGGATTTTTTTGAAATCGTTGAATTCCGCTGGCCACCTGCACCACTTGGCTGTTATTCACCAAAGAGGTGCCTTCCAGGTCCATCCCGAAGAACTGCCGGCGTTCCGGGGTAAGCTTCAGGAGATAATCGATCGTACCCGTGCTGTCGTTGCTCACCCCCTGCAGGTTGATGTTTTGCCAGGCACCAAGCCGGTTGAAATTATTGAGGGTCCGGCTATAACGGTCAAGGGTATACGTAGATCCAGGCGTCAGGTCGATATGACGAGCGATGAATCCGGGATCGAAGGTGCCGGCCCGGTCGATGACACGGATCCCGTCGCGAACCACCCCGGCGGTGTCGGTAATGGCCCCCGTGGTCTCTGCATCCGCATCGCTGTAAGCGATGAAACTTCCTACCCGGTAGGATCTCAGATGTGTGCTGTCGCGGATCGAATTGAGCCGGATGTAGACATCGACACGGGGTTCGGCGGAGCGCGACCGGGCGGCCGCAAGCTCCCGGATATATTCAAACGGGTCCAGGCTCGGGTCGATCAACTCCGTGTAACTGGTGTCCGCCTCCGCGATGATATCTTCCCGGGTGAATCGCTGGTAGCCGTGGTTGTTGAAATGCGTGACCAGCCGGTTGAGTTCGCGGTCGATCGCATCATATTCAAAAGGGCTGCCTTTTTTGAGGGCGGAGGAAGGAAAGATCTCCATCGCCAGTCGCTGCAGGTTCGAGTCGGACAGGGTGTAGGCCAGGGAGTCCAGTACGAAGAGTCGGCCGGCATTCACGGTATAGGTCACCCGCACCCGTTGCTGGTCCTTGACGACACGCAGGCTGCTGTCCACTTTTACCTCCGCGCCCCGGTAGCCGAGGCTGGACATGAGGTTGAGCATGTTGCGGGTGGTTTCGCGGATGGCGACGGAATCATATTTCCGCGGCGACTCCATCAACGGCATCGGAATGAACCAGGGGAACCTCGGCCAGGGAAGTTTGGACACCTTGACGACCTGCACGCTGTCTTCGATCTGCTCGAACAGACGCGTCCTGGCCTCCGATCTTTTTTCCTTATCCCCGATCCCGTTTACCTTTACGATATTCTCATAGACGAAGGGCTGCTTCGGCCGGTAGTTCCGCACCACAGTGCAGGACCACAGGCCGACCAGGGAGATGGTCCATAAGGATAAGCGGACGGCGAGGGTCGTCATGGGATGTTGACTTGAAAAGCGGAACAGATGCTGCACAGATCCAGGGTCAAAGATATCCAAAGTTTAGCCCATAAAAAATCAAGGGAGGAGACCGGCCTGTATGTGGCCGAGGGACCGAAGATGGTATCGGAACTCCTCGAATGGCAACCATCCACCTTGCGCGCGCTCTATGCCACCGCCCCGTGGATATCGGCGCACGAACAAGGGTTGGATGCTTCAGCGCTTTCCGTGCTGACCTGCGTCACCGACGACGAACTTGCCTCGATCTCATTTTT
>JAJTFQ010000185.1 GCA_021299955.1 Chitinophagaceae bacterium | reverse complement strand
CCGTCGCTATATCGACGAATGAGCAAGCTGATCGCCCATCCATCATCTCCTACAATCGACTGTTATGACGCCCCGCGCCCTTGGATATCGCTTCCCCGCCGAATTCGCCCCGCACGAAGCCACCTGGCTGAGCTGGCCCCATAAGGAGGCCTCCTGGCCCGGGAAGATCGCCTCGATCTATCCTTCCTATACTGCCTTCATCCGGGAACTCGCGATGGTGGAAAAGGTCAGGATCAACGTGTTGGATGAAGCCATGCGCTCAGGCGCACAGGCGATGCTGGAAACGGCGGGTGTCAATATGTCGTCGGTGGAGTGGTTCCTGCATCCGACCAACGATGCCTGGTGCCGTGATCACGGACCGGCTTTTCTCCTCAATCCCGGGGCTGCGCAACCCAAGGCCGTCGTTGACTGGGATTACAATGCCTGGGGCGGGAAGTATCCTCCGTTCGACCTGGATGATGTCATCCCCACCCGGATCGCGGAGCACTATGGCTATCCGCTGTTCAAGCCGGGGATCATCATGGAAGGCGGGTCGGTCGATTTCAACGGCGAAGGGACGGTGATCACCTCCACCAGCTGCCTGTTGAATAAAAACCGCAATCCGCACCTCGACCGGGCCGCCATCGAACAATACCTGATCGATTATTACGGGCAGGATCAGGTGTTATGGGTAGAAGAGGGCATCATCGGCGACGATACAGACGGTCATATCGATGATACGGTCAGGTTTGTGAATGCAGATACTGTGATCACCGTAGTGGAAGAAGACCCGAATGATGAGAATTATGCGTTGCTGCAGGGCAACCTGGCAGACCTCAGGAAGATGCGGCTCGCCAATGGAAAACAGCTGAATATCGTCGAGATCCCGATGCCCGATCCGGTCATTTGGGAAGATCAACGCCTTCCGGCTTCCTACGCAAACTTCTATATTGCGAACGGATTGGTTGTGGTGCCCACCTTCCGCGCCGATAAGGATTCACGGGTCCTGGATATCATCTCCGCTTGCTTCCCGGACAGAAAGGTCGTGGGGATCGATTCCACAGATATCATCTGGGGACTGGGCAGTTTCCATTGCCTCAGTCAGCAAGAGCCCCGGATCTGATCACTTCATATCTGCAAAAATCTTTGATGGGCGGGGTTTCTATGGCTGATCCCTGCCCCTCAGGAGTTTCTTCAGGAACCCGCGTTTGCGGTTGTTGATGCTGTCCTTTGCCGCCTTTTCAGCGGCTGCTTTTTCGGCATCGGCTTTTTCCTGTGATTTTTTCATCTCTTCCAGCACCTTCTGATCGTCCACATCCAGTTTCTTGGATTCGGTCGTGATCTCTTCGCGTCCGTCGCTGATGGGGATGTCGATGTAGTCGTTCGAAGAGCCGCTGCCGGCATCGGTGCCTTCCGCGGGAGGCGGGAGCTCTCCCTGTGTCAGTTCTTCGTAGTCATACACCGCCACGTTGTCGAGGTTCTCCGGTATGCTGAATCTCGCTTCGCGGTCGATATGGAGGGATGGATCGCTCTGTAATTGCTGGAAGAAATAGGCCCAGGCAGGCATGGCCATCTGGGCACCGCCCGTCGTGTAGAGCAGTCGCAGGAAAGGATCGTCACAGCCCACCCAAACGCCTGCCAGCATCTGGGGCGTGAAGCCGAGGAACCAACCATCCGCATTGTCATTCGTGGTACCCGTCTTGCCGGCCGCATCTCCGACGATGCCGAAGGCGCCGCGCAATGCACGTCCGGTGCCGATGTCCACCACACCCTGCAGCATTTTTGTCATGAGATAGGCATCGCCCTCACTCAGGATCTCCTTGCTCTCGCTGCGGAAAGTGGCCAGCACATTGCCATTCCGGTCTTCGATCCGACTCAGGAAATAAGGCTTTACGTTGAAGCCCCTGCCGGGAAAGGTCGTATAGGCCTGCGCCATTTCGATCAGTGATACTTCCGCGGTGCCCAGCGCCAGGGAAGGATAGGGTGGGATCTTACTGGTGATGCCGCTTTCCTTGGCAAAGTCGATCACGCGGGGGATGCCCACCTGCTTGAGCAGATAGACGGCGGCCGGGTTCTTGGAGTAGGCCAGACAGACCGCCATGGGACCGCCATTGCCGGTGATGACCTTGTCGCCCATCATGATCGGACCCCCCGGGATCTCCGTCTCCGGCCGGAAACCATTCATCACGGCCGTGGAATAAAGAATGGGCTTGAAGGTAGAACCGACCTGACGCTTGGTGTTCACATTTACGTGGTCGAACTTGAAGTGCCGGAAACTGCTGCCGCCCACCCAGGCCTTCACCTCACCCGTCCGGGGATCCACGGCGATGAAGCCCGTTTGCATGATCTGCTTGTGATACTTGATGGAATCCAGGGGACTCATCACCGTGTCGAGCTCCCGCTTATTGTTCCAGGCAAATACCTTCATCGGTACTTTGACCTTGAAGCTGCGCAGGATCTCTTCAGGTTCCATGCCCTCTTCGCGGCTGTAACGCCAGCGGTCCGACTGCTTGATCGCGGCATCCAGTACGAGCTTGCCATCTTTGGTGTTCCAGATGCTGCCATCCTTGATGTTGTGCTGGTTGGCAAACACTTTCTGGATGTTCTGCATGTGACGGAAGATCGCGATCTCCGCATATTCCTGGTACCGCGGATCGATCGTCGTGAATATTTTCAGTCCATCCTTGTAGATGTCGTAAGGGTTTCCGGTCTTGGGGTTCTTGTTCTCCCGGCACCATTTTTTGACTTCATCACGCAGCACTTCCCTGAAATATGGGGCGATGCCGGCGTTTTCATCCATCTTCCGATACTTCAGCTTGATGGGCTCCAATTTCAGCCTGGCGGCCTCTTCGGCGGAGAGGAAGTTGTTCCGAACCATCTGGTCCATCACCGTGTTGCGCCGGTCGAGCGACATCTTCGGATTGCGCCGAGGGTTGTAGCGGGTGCTGCCCTTGAGCAGGCCCACCAGCACGGCGGCCTCCTCGACGGCGAGCCGGTCGGGCTCTTTCTGGAAATAGGTCCGGGCCGCATTGCGGATGCCATAGATCTCATCACCATACGTGACCATGTTCAAATACATGGTGATGATCTCCTCTTTGGTGAAATTTCGCTCGAGCTTAATGGCCACCACCCATTCCTTGAATTTCTGGATGATGCGCATGACAATGTTCTTACTGCCTTCCCCGAAGAGCAGGGCCTTGGCCAGCTGCTGGGTGATGGTGCTGGCACCCCCTTCGCTGCCGAGGTAGATGACGGCCCGCACGAGGCTCTTGGCATCGATGCCCGAATGCTGATAGAAACGTTCATCCTCCGTGGCGATCAGGGCTTTGATGACGTTCTGTGAGATGTCGCGGTAGTTGACATTGATCCGGTCCTTCAGATAGAATTTCCCCATGAGGGACCCGTCGTCGGCATAGATCTCCGAGGAGGAGAGCATGGACGGGTTCTCTAGTTCCACCAGGGAGGGCAGCTTGCCGAAAACGCCCAGGTTGATGGCCAGGATGAAGAGCAGGAAGGCGGCCCAGGTGCCGAAGAAGATCTTCCAGATGATATTCATGGATTTGGTCATATCAGCGTATTGTCCGCAATGACGGATGGTGACTCCGTATTTTCCGGGCAGTAAAACTATGAAAATTCACGGGTGCGAAAGGTGAAGCCATCCTTAAAATTTGCCCGGCAGGTACCGGCGCAGGAATTCCATGTAGCCCGCCTCATCCTTCTTCTCCATGAAGAGTGGCAGATCCGGGACGGAAACCGGGAAATACCGGTAGCGGTCGGCTGGCATCCAGGGGAAAAGTTCGGTGGCAGATGACTTTTTGACCTGCTCGATGTATCCCAGTGCCGAGGAAAGATCCTCAAATCCTTCGATCATCAGCATTCGGATATCATCATTGAAGCCGTCCACCCGGATCGTCAGTCCCATATCCGGGAATTGTGAACGATGATAGCCTGCCAGGCCGATCCTCGCTTCATTCCGGTATACAGGATCCACCCGATCGAGTAGCATGACCACCACCTGCGAGTCTGCCGGCTGGAAATGATAGCTTCCGGGCTTTCTGGCCGCCATGGCCAGGGTATCCCGGGCGGGCATCAGCGAGCTGTCGATGCGCGCCACCAGCGGCGGTGCAGGGGCTGCCGGTATGGCATTCGGGGTCACCGGCGTCACCTTCGGCTCGATCTTTTCGGGTTTGCGGACCACGACGGGTTCCTCCGGCAGGATGAGGCTGTCTTCCGGATATCTCCGGATCTCGAGCTTCGAGAGGTAATCCTCGATCTCTGAACGCCTCCGGATCACATCGAGCAGGGTCTCGGCCTTGGCCGTCAGCTTACTGCCGGTTCGTTTGCGCAACGCCTCCAGGCTGAGGATCGCGAGGCTGTCCTGCCGCCTGGAAACATGGTAGAGGGCCTCCACGTACATCAGCTGGTCGGTCCAGAATTTGGGACCATAGGTGCTGTCGGCCGCTTGTTTCAAGCGGAAGGCCTCCTCGAACTGGCCGGAGATCATTCGGTCATAGACGGCTTCGTAGCGGCGGGTGGCGTCCGTCTGCTCGGAGGTCTGCATCTTTGCGGCCTTTCCGGGGTCGTCGATCAGGGCCAGCAGCGGACTCCCCGGGTTGACCCTGGAGAGGT
>JAJTFQ010000184.1 GCA_021299955.1 Chitinophagaceae bacterium | reverse complement strand
TGCTGAAGAACGTTTTCCCCGTCTTTCCAATAAACCGGCATTTCAATTTCCTGAAATGCTGCTTTTTCGCGTGCGCCGCAGGCTGCAGTACTTTCCAACCATCGATCCATATCACCCGTTTTTATGGAATAGCCATGAAGAACATCGGAGTTTCCTCCACATGAATATGACACGGACCATTAATCATTCAATGAGGAAAGGTTATTCCGCAAATTAAAATAAGTATTTGCTCGGGCGGTTACGATCCAGGTTGTCTTACGAGGGGGCTGCAACCAAAAGTTCCGCCAGGCCCGCTGCGCGTGCCCAAGACTGGATTACCTCCGGTGATCCAGTACGTCTTACGAGGGGGCTTACGAATAAATCAGTCCCGGCCCGCTGCGCGTGCCACGGGATTTTTCATTTGTCTGCTTTGGCAAGCAAGCATCCATCAAAGAATCGGCTTCAGTCTAATAAAGTGCCCAAGACTGGATTCGAACCAGCACGCCGTTTCCAGCGCTACCACCTCAAGGTAGTGCGTCTACCAATTTCGCCACCTGGGCATCCGTTGAGGAGTGCAAATATATAAAGAAAGCTGGAAATACAAGAAATTGCAGTCGAAAAATCAGTGGTGGACATGAGGAAATGGATCGTCATCTGCATGCTATTGATAAGTTCTGTCGTGGAGTTGCAAGCACAGCAGGCCTTGCGGGGTTGTACCGATCCCGCCGCCCGGAATTATGATACGGCGGCGCGCATCAATGATGGAAGCTGCCGGTATGCGCCGGAGAGGAAGGATCCGCGTGGCTTGTTTCGCATGCCGGAAGGACTGGAAGAGCAATCCGGCATGGTCTGGTGGAACGGATGGCTGTGGATACACAACGACGGCGGTGCAGCTCCGGTAATAATGGCCCTCGACAGTACCGGACAGTCGATCCACAGAAAAGTTACCCTGCGCGGGGCGACCAACATCGACTGGGAAGATATGTCTCATGACTCCGCATATCTCTACATCGCCGATGCCGGCAACAACGCCAATGGCGCGCGCGCGAATCTTTGCATATATCGGGTACAGAAGAAATACATTTTAGATCTTGATGGAGATATCGAAGTAGATGCCGAACGCATCGCGTTCAGGTATGAGGATCAGCCACAGCCCCCGCTGGCATCGGCCCCCAACACCACGGACTTTGACGTGGAAGCTATGATCTGTCGCAACGGAAGCGTTTTTCTATTCACCAAACAATGGACGTCCAGGCAGACGGTTCTATACACGTTCCCGGCGGTTCCGGGTCAACAGGTTGCGCGGAAACTGGGATCCTTCGATGCCGGCGGACTGATCACCGGTGCTGCCCTGTCACCCGATGGTCAGACACTAGCGCTCACAGGCTATTCGCCCATGCTGAGCCGCTTCATCTGGATCTTATATGGATTTATAGAAGACGCATTTTTCGACGGACACCGACGCATGATCCGACTGACGGGACCGGGACAGACCGAATCCGCCTGCTTCACGGATAATGACCGTTTATTGTTGGGCAGTGAAAGATTCAGGATGCTCCCGGAGCGGTTGGAATCCCTCTGGCTGGGCGACCTGCTGTCGCCGTACAGGAACAGGATGCAGGCGCTGACCAGACAATAGATCAATCCATGGCGCGGAGCAGGATCCGGAAAGTAGTTCCCTTCCCGGGTTCCGACTGCCGCACGAGCAGCGAACCGCCATGATACTGCTCCACGATCCGTCTGGCCAGCGGTAACCCGAGTCCCCAACCCCGCTTTTTGGTGGTGAAGCCCGGTTGAAAGATCCTCGCCACCACGGATGGAGTCATGCCCTTGCCGGAATCCGACACATCGATCATCAACTGTTCTGCCGTGCGATGGATATGTACCCTGACCTCTCCCCTGCCTTCCATCGCATCCAGCGCGTTGCGCAGCAGGTTCTCGATGACCCATTCAAAGAGCGGTGGTGACAACTCCGCACGGCAGGTTTCCAGACCCGGACTATCCACATGAAACACCACTTTGGAGGATGCACGCTGCCGGATGTATCCGACCACCTGATGTACGATCGGGATGAGATCCGCAGTCTCGAGTTTCGGTGGGCTGCCGATCTTACTGAATCGGTCAGACACCCTTTTCAGTCGGCGGATGTCCTGCTCCATTTCGTCTGGCAGCGACGGATCCGTCGGATCGATGCGCAGCATCTCGAGCCATCCTTCGAGGGCGGACAGGGGCGTCCCGAGTTGGTGTGCCGTCTCCTTCGCCATCCCCGCCCAGAGCCTGTCCTGGGCCGCCCTATACCTGGCTTTCTGGGTGATAAAAATGAATACAAGGAAGATCAGGGCGATGACCAGTTGCACCAGGGGGAAGTATCGTACCTGGGTGACGAGCATCGATTCTCCGTAGTAATATTTATTGAATCGCCGGGCACCAGGATCGAGATAGGTGATGATGGGCGGATGGATCTTGCGGAATGCTGCGAGCCGGTCTGACAGCCAGGTACTGTCTTTTCTGATCTTTTCTTCATCGATATTATGATGATTGGTAATCCTGTCATTCTCATCCGTTTCGATGACAGGGATCCCCGACTGTCCGGCCACGACCAGGGTGGCGAACAGGATATCCTGTTCCGGACCAGCCCGGGCGATGAACCGCTGTGCCTGAGCCCATTGCTCCACCTTCTGCCGCTCCTCCGCCGCCAGGCGATCGGCCAGATGCCTGGAGTAGAAGACACTCGCGATGATGAAAGCCACAGCCAGCAACGCCAGCCAGCCCCTGCCACTGCGCAATCCCTGAAAGATGACATGCCCCAATCCTTCCATATCTGATAAATTTAAAGGTATTTTTGCCTGCCTGATGCAGAATCCCTCCACGGACCATACCAAATCCCCGCCCTCAGTGGCCATTGTGATCCTGAATTACAACGGTCAGGGCTACCTGCAGCGGTTCCTGCCCTCGGTCAAGGCATCCACCTGGCCAAACCTGCAGATCATCGTGGCGGATAACGCATCAACAGATGATTCGCTGGCTTTCCTGCAGACGCATCACCCGGATATCCGGATCATCCGGAACCCTTCCAATGAGGGGTTTGCCAGGGGATATAATACAGCGCTGCAACAGGTGGAGGCAGATGTTTTCGTCCTGCTGAATTCAGATGTGGAAGTTCCGCCGGGATGGATCGAGCCGGTGATGGCAGTCATGGCCTCAGATACACGCATTGCTGCCTGCCAGCCGAAGATCCTCGACTGGAACCGGCGAGACCGGTTCGAATACGCAGGCGCCGCGGGTGGATGGATCGATACCTTTGGTTATCCCTTCTGTCGGGGCAGGATCTTCGATGTGTGCGAAAAGGACCAGGGCCAGTACGACAGCGTGCGACCCATCTTCTGGGCCAGCGGCGCAGCCATGTTCATCCGGTCTGATGTATTTCTCAGGGAAAAAGGGTTCGATCCGTTTTTCTTCGCACACCAGGAGGAGATCGACCTCTGCTGGCGTATTCAACTATCGGGACTTAAGATCATGTCTTGCCCCGCGTCCGTCGTGTATCACGTCGGGGGAGGCACATTGCCTCAGGGTAACCCCAGAAAAACCTTCCTGAATTTCCGCAATAACCTGATCATGCTGTGGAAGAATCTGCCTGTTTGGGAGAGATGCTGGAAACTACCGGTCAGATTCGGTCTTGATGGGCTGAGTGGCTGGAAGAATATGCTTTCGGGCAACCCTGACTATTTCTTCGCCGTGGCCAGGGCACATTTCGCCTTCCTGAAATGGCTGATCGATCGTCCGGCAGAGACCAGGATGCCTTCTTTAAGAAGCGGTCGCCCTGCCGGCATGTGGCCGGGCAATCTGATCTGGCAGCACTTTGGCAAAGGGCGATCGAAGTTCTCGGAAATTGTAGGCCCCGATGCGTGATTTTTTGCGGACAACCCTTTACTTTTGCATCAATCAAATGAATATGTCGCAGGAACAATCTCACCAGGCCGCTAAGACGGATTTCGGACGCAACTGGGTCTCCAGTTCCCGTTTCCTCTTCCATGTTCAACTCTTCGCTTTTGCCGCCTTTGTACTCGGCGGATGCTATGGATTGTACAGCATGCGCTACCCTGGCAAACCCAAGGTGGAAGTACCGGAGAGCACCCTGTACACCCCGAAATACAAATAATTTCAGACTGATTTTTTTGCGGGATTGCTCCAGATATCTTACCTTTGCAATCCCAACGAAACAATAAGTTCTTGACAACACATCTCTGGATGTGGATCATGCGGAAGTAGCTCAGCTGGTAGAGCATCACCTTGCCAAGGTGAGGGTCGCGGGTTCGAATCTCGTCTTCCGCTCAAACACAAAAATCCATCGAAACCCGATGGATTTTTGTGTTTTAGCAAGTGTCCTTTGCGCTAACTTAGCGACGGCCTTTTCGGACGCCCCGGTGGTGGAATCGGTAGACACGCAGGACTTAAAATCCTGTTCGCCGCAACGCGAGTGCGGGTTCGACCCCCGCCCGGGGCACATCAAGATCGGCGGAAGCTGAAATCGGGTTCATAACCGACCTCAGCATCCGCCGGTTTATTTTTTAGGCCATACGTAACTCAGCAACCAGGCGACGAACATCACCACCACGGTGCCCACAACGTTCAGCCAGAGCCAGGCCAGATCCGTAGTCGCATACATCCCGATCACCACCGCTTCGCCCACTAAGGCCGCCAGAAACACAGCATGACCACCTGCCCGGCGGATATAAAACGCCACGCCGAAGATCCCCAGCATCACGCCGTAGAACCAGGATCCCAGCACGTTGACGGCTTCTATCAGACTGCCCATGCCAGTGACCAGTTCCGCCACACCTATGCAGAACACACCCCAAAAAAAAGTATACCACATGGAAGTCCGATACTCGCGTCGCTCATCAGCCGGGTGGCGATCGAAGGTGCGGTGGATGTCCACCATCGTCGATGAAGCCAGTGAGTTCAGCGCCGCGGCGATGCTGCCCCAGGCTGCCAGAAAGATCACTGCGATCAGGAGGCCTACCAGTCCCACCGGCATGTAGTCCATCACAAATCGCAGGAAGATATAATTCGTATCGCTGGCATCGGCC
>JAJTFQ010000183.1 GCA_021299955.1 Chitinophagaceae bacterium | reverse complement strand
CCCGGATGGTTGCGCAGGCCCCGGCCGATCACATCAACCTGAACTCCGGCGTGTTCGGTCCCAAATTACAAACGCGGCCGGTAAAGTCATCGGACATATATGCTCCCGTTTGGCTGTCTGCCGGTCCGACAAATGAATCGACCATGGTCAGGCTCAGGAGCGGGGAAATCCGGATCTTTTTCATTGACCGTCCGGGGACGGCCCGAAGGCTGATGTCCATCGGCACCCTGGACGAAGGGTTGAATTGGTCGGCCCCACGCGAGGAAGCCCGGCTGTCAGGTGAGGCGTACTACGCACAGCAGGTGTATGAAGACAAGGATGGCACCCTGCATGCGATATATCATACATATGGCACGGGACCATTGGGTTACCGGGGGAGACACCTGGATCTATGGCACACACGCAAACCTTCGGGAGGTTCATGGACAGCTCCTGTGCGTATATTTTACGGGTATGTCGGATCCGTGAGATCGTTGATCGGATTGAAAGACGGCCGGCTGCTCATTTCGATGTACGAGGCAGATACGGCCCGGGCGGTTAAACCTCTGAAAGGCCGGGTGGATCTTGGCCTTTTCGGTGTCATCACCTTATGGTCTGATGATGGAGGACTGCACTGGCAGAAATCCTCCCAACGACTGGATATTGAAGTTGATCCGGATCAGGTCACCCGGTATGGGGCGGTTGAACCCGTGACCATCGAACTGGAGGACGGAAGGTTGTGGATGCTGATCCGGACCAACAAGGGGCATTTATTCGAAACATACTCCAATGACCGCGGCGAACACTGGCTCCCACCGGTGAGGTCGCCGTTCGTATCTTCCGATTCTCCGGCCGGACTCCTCAGGCTGGCGGATGGGCGAATCGTCATGTTCTCCAATGCCTGCCAGCGATATGACAACCTGCGAAGTTATGCCAATGGCGGACGGGAAGTGCTGCATGCCGCGATCAGCGGGCCAAACCGGAGCGAATGGAAAGGATTTCGGGAAGTGATGGTTAGCCGGACACTTCCACCCAACCAGCGGGGCGATCGTGGAACGGCCTATCCGTCTGCAATAGAAACGCCATCGGGCAAGATCCTCATGGTTTCGGGTCAGGGGGAGGATGCACAGATCGTCTCATTCGACCCGGTCTGGCTCACTGAATCTGAACACCGGGATCCTTCGGGCAGGGATCCCCTATGGTGGACCCGTCATGGTTCGGAATCCGGTGACCAGGTCTTCAATTTTCCAAAGAGCAAAAGGGGATGGTTAACGATCTGCTTCCCAAAGGCATCGGTAACGGGAGCACTTCGGTTGGCCCTCACGGATCATTTTTCGATTGCAGCAGATACGGCGGCACTGGGCGCATCGCCAGTGGTGATCGGGGTCCGCGGCCGACAGTCATCAAGACAGCAAGACCTCATCACCATCCGCTGGAACACCGGCACGGGAAAGATATCGACCCGTTGGAATGGATTGAGAAAGGGGATCGATATCGAACATACCCCAACATTGCCGGCCAACGGTTTCAACTACCTGCGGGTCAGCGCTACGACCCGTGGGATTTCCATGCGTTCAAAAAAGACGAAATGACAATCTTCAACAGCGGAAAACTCGCGCACCTCCTTTGTATTATCGGCATCGTGTCCATATCAAGCCGGGCAGTTGGACAGCCCCCAACGGCTCCGCGGATTGTTTCAAGGGTGGAATCCGGCGAGATGCCGGGCCTCCACGCCACGATCTTCGGCAGCGCCTCGGGGGCCTCCGGCATCTATCTGGGAGCCACCGGCACAACGTTGCGATCGGGAGATCTCATTTCCAACGACAATGGGAGGACCTGGAGAACACAACCCATGACGCCGGACTTTTATACCGGTCTCCCGAAAGGGTATCGACGGAATCCGGTGACCTCGGTGTCTGATCATAAAACTGGCCGGCTGTTAACGATCGTTAATGCCCTGGACGTACCGGATCTTGATCCGAACATCAACGAACCTCCCATCGCTTTGAACACGTATTATCTTCGGTACCGGGTATCTGCAGACAAGGGCAGGACCTGGGCAAAGGAGGGCCCCATCGTCGTCAAGGGGAAGTTTGATGCCCTGCACCCTGTGCCCGGTGTAGAGATCGGAAAGAATTCCATCTTTCTGGGCGACCTGGGTTGCATTCCGATCGTTACACGAAATGGGCACATCCTCGTGCCGGCGCAGGCCACCCTGCTCGGGCAGGACGGCAAACTGGCCAATCCTGGCGGGGGGTATACGTATACCGATGTCGTTATTCTCATTGGTAAGTGGAAAAGGGACCATTCCATCGAGTGGACGATGGGAGGACGTGTTCAGGCGGATCCTGCCCGATCGAGCCGGGGAATGATCGAACCAACGCTGGCTGAACTTCCCGACGGTCGGATCATGATGGTCATGCGGGGCAGCAATGATGCAAAACCTAAGGATGGCGTGCGATTACCCGGACACAAATGGGTATCCGTATCTGCTGATGGCGGGAAACGCTGGTCCAAACCAGAACCCTTTTGCTTTGATGATGGCAGTCCATTCTTTTCACCTTCGGCAATGTCAACCTTGTTTCGGCATTCCAGCGGACGGATCTTTTGGTTCGGAAATATCTCAGAACGAAATCCTGAAGGGAATCTACCCCGATGGCCACTGATGATGGCGGAGGTGGATCCCGTCAGTACCCGACTGATCCGGAGTACACTCGTTACGCTGGATACCGAGACGGAAAAAGACAAATCCAGGGGCCGCCTGGACATTTCCCATTTTTCGATGCTGGAGGACAGGGAAACACAGGAGATCATCCTCACGTATCCCCGAAATCATGGAGGATACAAGGAAAGGGAATGGGTGACCACCCGGTTGGCAGTAAAATGATGAATGGATAAAAAAAGTCCCGGAGCGATGGTCTCCGGGACTTTTTTATTTCAATCCGTAAGTTCAGAAAGTACTTTTATTTCGCGCCCTCCACACTGAACTTATGCATTGTAACACTTACATATTTGCGGTTGGGTTCAAGCACAGTGGAAGGAAAATTGGGCTGATTGGGCGAATTCGGGAAGTGCTGTGTCTCAAGGCAGAATGCCGTGCGGTAGTCGTCTTTGGCCCCACTCTTGAGCGTCTGTTCGCTCTTCATGAAATTCCCACCATAGAATTGGATGCCAGGTTCCGTGGTGTAGATGTCCATAACGATCCCCGACTTATCGCCCCGGACACGGGCTGCAAAGACCGGAGATCCCTTGGATGTGGTGTCGAGCACGAAGTTGTGGTCGTAACCACCCCCTAAACGGATCTGCTCCGAACTGGTATCACCGACTCGTTTACCGATGGTGACGGGTTGCATGAAATCAAAGGGTGTTCCTACCACAGAGATGATACCCGTCGGAATCAGGGTACTGTCTACCGGGGTAAAGCGGGAAGCGGCGATGGTGAGTTCGTGGTTGTTGATCGTGCCGCCACCTTCACCATTGAGATTCCAGAAATTATGATTGGTCAGATTGATGACGGTCCGCTTGTCGGAAGTAGCAGCGTATTCCATGTACAATTCATTCGCATCGGTCAGTCTGTAGGTAACCTTAACGATCATGTTTCCGGGATACCCCTCCTCGCCGTTGGGAGAAAGGTAACTGAACACTACTTCCTGATCGCCTTGCTGCGTGCCTTCCCATACCCGGCTGTGAAAACCGTTGGTGCCGCCATGCAGGCTGTTGGGTCCGTTATTGAGATCGAGCTGATAATTGACCCCATCGAGGGTGAATGTCCCCTTCGCGATGCGGTTACAATATCTTCCGGCGATGGATCCAAAGAACTTCGCCGCAGGTTGGCGATAGCTTTTCAGATCAGGAAGGCCGAGCACGATATCGGTCATCTTGTCATTGGCATCGGGCATCCAGAGGCCAATGACCCTCGCTCCGTAATTGGTGAGTGCAACCCTGATGCCATTTGCATTGGTCAGCGTAAACAGCTTGACACGCTTCCCGTCAGCGGTATCGGCGAAGGCAGCCTCGGCAGGAAAGTAGGGATAGTCGTAGTTCTTTGACACGTTCGCGGGTTTCTGTTTCTGGGTTTTCAGCATCTGCTCGATGTCCTTGCATCCGCCGGCAAATACGGATAACAAGAGCAGCGGCCAAGCCTTTTTGATGTATATGATCATGGGACTAAAATAAGAAAGATCGCCCCCAATTACAAGGGATCTGCAGAATATCAGCCATCAACGGCCTCGGTGCCGTCGCCGGTCATGACCGGGATGGCCGTCAGGGGTAGTCCGTTGTCTGCTTCGTAAGCCCGGGAGAGTTCCGCTACGAGCTGATCGATGATGTCGGTCCGCAGGAGATTGATGGTACATCCTCCAAACCCGCCACCCATCATGCGGGCACCCAGGACGCCATCGACCCCCCGAACGGCCTCCACGAGGTAATCAAGTTCCGGACAGCTGACCTCGAACATGCGCGAAAGCCCCTCGTGGGTTTGCAGCATCCGGGCACCGGCCGCTGCCATATCTCCCTGCTCAAGATCCGAGCAAAGGGCCAGCAGGCGGGCGTTTTCTTGTACGACATATCTGCAGCGGTCGTCGATCACTTTGTCGCGGGGAGCCACACAACGATCGAGCATGGACTCATCAACATCCCTAAGGGAACGGACTTCCGGGAAATCTGCCCG
>JAJTFQ010000029.1 GCA_021299955.1 Chitinophagaceae bacterium | reverse complement strand
GATCATGGGTTGTGTTCTGCAGGCGGGTCTGGGTCAGGCGCCGGCCAGACAGGTGGCTCGTTATGCCGATCTGCCGGACCATGTCCGGTGTACGACCGTAAACAAGGTTTGCTCGAGCGGTATGAAATCCGTGTCGATGGGGGCACAGTCGATCATGCTCGGCGACGCAGGCGTGGTAGTGGCCGGTGGCATGGAAAGTATGAGCCGCGTTCCATACTACGCGGAAAAAATGCGTTGGGGGAACAAGTATGGAGATGTCACCTTTACGGATGGTCTTGCTCGTGATGGGCTATCGGATGCATACGATGGACAGGCCATGGGCATGGCGGCCGAGTTGTGTGCATCCTCCTGTGGAATATCCCGGGAGGACCAGGATGCCTATGCCACCGAGAGTTATCATCGGAGTCAGGATGCATGGAATGCGGGGCTGTTCAGTCAGGAAGTGGTGCCGGTACCGGTACCGCAGTCCAGGGGAGAGGCGCTGATCTTCGAAAAGGACGAGGAACCCTGGAATGTGAAATTCTACAAGATGCCCTCTTTGAATCCGGTATTCAGGAAGGATGGTACCATCACTGCTGCCAACGCCAGTACCATGAACGATGGTGCGGCCGCATTGATGCTTGCTTCCGGAGAAATGGTTCGCAGCATGGGACTGAAACCTCTGGCCCGCATTCTGTCCTATGCGGATGCGGAACAGGCACCGGAATGGTTCACCACCAGTCCTTCTCTGGCATTGCCGATGGCGCTGGAAAAGGCGGGCCTTACCGTGGAAGAGATTTCAAGGTGGGAGATCAACGAGGCGTTTTCTGTGGTTGCCCTCGAGAATGCCCGCAGGCTTGGCCTGGACATGCAAACGTTGAATGTAAACGGAGGGGCCGTTTCCCTCGGACATCCGCTCGGCTGTAGTGGTGCGCGTATCATCGTGACGCTCGTACATGCCCTCAGGTCCTGCGGGGGCAGGTTTGGTGCCGCCGGGATCTGCAACGGAGGCGGTGGTGCATCTGCCATTGTGGTGGAAAGCCTCTGATCGCTGAATTGGCATGGCCTCTCGCAGTTTTTCATCAAACAACATTTGCTGAAGTGGCGGTTGAAAGATAATTTTGCGACACAAAAATCGTATTGATGGCAACCAGACAGATTGCATTCCGCGAAGCCCTCAGGGAGGCCATGCAGGAAGAGATGCGGCGCGACGAGCGCGTATTCCTCATGGGAGAGGAGGTAGCAGAATATAACGGCGCCTACAAGGTCAGCCAGGGCATGCTTGATGAATTCGGTCCCAAGCGCGTGATCGACACACCGATCGCGGAGCTCGGCTTCACTGCCGTTGCCGTAGGTGCTGCACAGAACGGACTCAGGCCCATCGTGGAGTTCATGACCTGGAACTTTGCCGTACTCCCTCTGGACCAGATACTCAACACCGCTTCCAAAATGCTGGCCATGAGCGGAGGCCAGGTGGGTTGCCCCATCGTGTTTCGCGGACCCAATGGTTCTGCTGGACAACTTGGTGCACAGCACTCCACAGCCTTCGAGAGCCTGTATGCCAACATCCCCGGTTTGAAGGTGATCTCCGTATCAAACCCATACGACGCCAAAGGGCTGCTGAAAAGTGCGATCCGCGACGATGATCCCGTTATTTTTATGGAAAGCGAGGTCATGTATGGCGAGAAAGGTGAAGTGCCCGAAGGAGAATATCTGATACCCATTGGTAAGGCTGACATTAAACGTCCTGGACGCGACGTAACCATTGTATCCTTCAACAAGATGATGAAGGTCGCCCTCGGGGCCGCCCAGGAACTGGAAAAGGAAGGCATCAGTGCTGAAGTCATCGACCTCCGGACCATCCGTCCACTCGATTGGATGACCATCCTTGAGAGTGTCAAGAAAACCAATCGCCTGGTCATCGTAGAAGAACAATGGCCTTTCGCTTCGGTATCTTCCGAGATCACCTATCGCATCCAGAAAGAAGGATTCGATTTTCTCGACGCCCCGATCCGTCGGATCACTTCTGCCGATGCCCCCATGCACTATGCTCCCAATCTTGTGGCGGGTTACCTACCCGATGTGCCCAGGACCGTCAGGCTGGTGAAGGAAGTGATGTACATGAAAAAGTGATCATACAATCTAATCGAAAAAGGCAGCCACAGGCTGCCTTTTTCATAACCGGGATATCATGCGGATTCTAACATCGCTTTTCAGTCTGTTCTCCATCCTGACGAGTCTTACGGCGCAGCCGGTTTCCGATACCATTCCTCAGCTGGGTTTGGTCAGGGTACAGGGATTCGGTACGATATCCACCCGGCTTCAGACGCCGGCCTCCGTTTCCACGCTCCGGGAAGCCGATCTTCAACGCTATCAGGGCACCTCCCTGTTGCCTGCGGTCAACAACATTCCGGGGGTTCGCATGGAGGAGCGCTCCCCGGGCAGCTACCGGCTGTCCATAAGGGGAAGCCTGCTCCGATCTCCCTTTGGTGTCCGAAATGTAAAACTTTACCTTGATGATTTCATCCTCACGGATGCAGGTGGCAACAGCTATCTCAATTTGCTGGATCTGAATGCACTTTCTTCGGTTGCGGTGCTGCGCGGCCCATCCGGCAGCACCTATGGAACGGGCACGGGTGGGGTAGTGCTCCTGTCTACCCAGCCCGGAACCTTAGCGGATCGGTCAGATGTCTCACCCTCCAACGGGCTTCGGCTGGGCCTGTCTGCCGGTTCTTATGGACTGTTTGCTCAACATGCGCGTTTTCAGGCATCTTCCGGAAAAAGGTCGATACAGGTCAGTCAGGGACATTACCAGTCTGATGGGTACCGTGATAACAGCCGGATGCGGAGGGATGTTTTTCAATGGAGCGCCACTCACCGGCTTGGGGATCGCGATCATCTGAAAACGCTGCTCCTGCTGAGTGATCTGGATTATCGGACTCCGGGGGGACTCACGAGTGCTCAGATGCAGGCTAATCCCCGGCATGCCAGACCAGCCACACCGGTACTCCCAGGGGCCTTGAGTCAGCAGGCCGGCATTCGGAACAGGTCGGTCATATCTGGCATCTCCCACACCCGTCAGTTTGATGCGCACTGGTCCTGGATGAATTCGCTGACTTTTGCCTACACCGACTTCCGAAATCTGTTCATCACCAATTACGAAAAGCGGCGTGAACTCAACCTGGGGTTGCGTTCGGTGGCCAAATGGAAGGGTGACTGGTTAAACCGTCCGCTGGTCTGGCAGTCGGGATTTGAATGGCAGCGTGGTTTTTATCGGATCGACAGCACGGGTAACAAGGCCGGTGTACCGGACGCCAATCTGGTCAGGGATCAGGCCGGCTCGCTTCAGGCTTTCCTATTCTCTCAGGCGGATTACAGACTAACAAAGAAACTCTCGATACAAGCGGGCATTAGTGTCAATCAATTCAACTATCGCATTAGTAGAACGATTGGAAAGCCTGAATATCAGACCAATGCAATAAATTTCAAACCTCAGGCGGTTCCACGGTTGGCGCTGCTCCGAACTTTGGGTCAGCGGGCGGCCTGGCATGCCTCGATCACGCGTGGTTTCTCAGCGCCGTCCCTGGCCGAAGTACGTCCCTCCGCGGGTGGGTTTTCCACAGGCCTTCAGGCCGAGCGGGGGTGGAGTCGCGAGACCGGTATCAAGGGGTCTGTACTAAAGAACCGGCTGCAGTATGACATCACCTGGTTTCGATTTGATCTCAAGGATGCGATCGTGCGGAGGACAAACGCTGCGGGAGCGGAGTTTTTCCTTAATGCCGGTGAGATCCTGCAGCAAGGTTTGGAGGGATTCGTGGAGGCCTATCCGGTACACCGAAACCTGCCAAAGGGTTTATTGCAGTTGAAAACATGGGTCTCCCTCACCCGATCTGATTTCCGTTTCGGGGCATACCAATCCGGTTCGACTTCATTGAACAACAAGCGATTGACGGGTGTTCCGCGCACAAACATGACCGCAGGATTCGATCTGACCATACCTGGTGGTTTGTATCTGACAATGACTCATCAGTATACGGACAGCCTGCCGCTCACCGATGCCAATGATGCCTTTGCATCGGCCTACTGTTTACTCAGTGGCCGGCTTGGTTGGAAAGGCCGTGTAGGGAAGCTGGAACTGGAAGGTTTCATTGCAGGTGACAACCTGCTCAATGCCAGCTATTCGCTTGGTAACGACCTTAACGCCTTTGGCAGGCGATATTTCAACCCGGCACCGCTTCGCAACTGGGTGGGGGGCGTGGTGCTGCGCAGATGATCCGGATGTCCGGGATACACTGGTCTGTGCAATTGTGACAGCAGACCAGGTTGATGTATGCCAAGGCTCCCTATAAAATGCTAAATTTATTCCGGGAGCTGAAAAACGGGATCCCACCTCTGAATTTACCCTTAATATTGGCGCATGGCGAACATCCTGATCATAGACGACGAACGGGCGATCCGTAATACCCTGAAGGAAATCCTCTCTTATGAGGGCTTTGGCATCGAAGAGGCTGTTGATGGCGAGGAAGGCCTGCGGAAACTCGAGTCAAAGACCTTTGACATGGTCCTGTGTGACATCAAGATGCCCAAGGTCGATGGTTTTGAGTTCCTGGATCGCGTTTCTGTTTCACATCCTGACCTGCCTGTGATCATGATCTCCGGCCATGGAAATATCGAAACCGCGGTGGAAGCCGTGAAAAAGGGAGCCTTTGATTATATTTCCAAGCCGCCTGATCTGAATCGTCTGCTGATCACCATTCGCAATGGCCTCGACAAGGGCACCCTGCTCAAGGATGTCACCGTCCTCAGACGCAAGGCGCACCGGATCGAAGAGATGATCGGTGATTCTCCCGCCATACGGCGCATCCAGGAAACGATCGACCGTGTGGCGCCAACCGATGCCCGTGTGCTGATCACCGGAGAGAACGGAGTGGGGAAGGAGTTGGTCGCCCGGTGGCTGCATGAAAAAAGTCAGCGCGCGAAAAATACCATCGTAGAAGTCAATTGCGCAGCCATCCCCGGAGAACTGATCGAAAGTGAATTGTTCGGGCATGAAAAGGGAGCCTTCACCTCCGCCATCAAGCAGCGAATAGGTAAATTCGAGCAGGCCAATGGTGGCACCCTTTTTCTGGACGAGATCGGCGATATGAGCATGGATGCGCAGGCCAAGGTTCTCCGCGCCCTGCAGGACGGAAAGATCACCAGGGTCGGCGGGGAGAAGCAGATTCCGGTGAATGTCCGCGTCATCTGTGCAACCAATAAGGATCTGATCAAAGAGATCGAAGAAAAAAGATTTCGGTTGGACCTCTATCATCGTCTCAATGTGATACCGATCCAAGTACCCTCCCTCAATGAACGTCGGGAGGATATTCCTTTGCTGGTGGACAGATTCCTGGAACAAATCTGCCTGGAATATGGGATTGCGAAGAAGAAAATAGATAAGGATGCGCTCGACGCCCTGATCAGGTTTCGTTGGACCGGCAATATCCGGGAACTTCGGAACGTTGTGGAAAGACTGATCATCCTCTCTGGCAAGAACATAACCCTGACAGATGTCAGGGCACATGTGATGCCGGAAGCCTGATGCCCTTTCGATCGACAGGGGGTGTGTGGTTCAATTATAAAGCATGGCTATGATGTGCCCCTGATTTGGTGTACATTTGGACATATAAATACAATTTCAGCATGGGTTGGGGTCTCATTCTTTTCATCATAGGAACACTGGGTTTTCATGTCGGACTATATGGCATGTTCAGGAAAGCGGGCATACCAGCATGGAAGGCTCTGGTCCCTTTCTACAACACATGGGAAATTTCCAGATTACTGGGACTCAGGCCCTACTGGTTCTTTCTTCAATTCATCCCTATCGCGGGCCAGTTCATCACCATCTGGATGATCATCCTGTTCGTGGAGCAGTTCGGGCGATTTTCTCTTTTGCATCACGCGCTCGCGGTTTTTATGCCATTCCTTTATCTTCCTTATCTCGGTTTCTCAGGAGGTGAGCGATATGGTGGCCGGCCTATCGTAAAAAACTATCGCAAATCTGCATTCAGAGAATGGGTGGACGCATTGGTGTTTGCTGCTGTGGCCGCAACCATCATCAGGTTATTCATTTTCGAAGCCTATACCATTCCCACGGGTTCCATGGAAAAGACCTTGTTGGTTTCGGATTTCCTGTTTGTCAGTAAGACTGCTTACGGTCCGCGCGTACCAAATACACCCCTGTCCTTCCCCTTCGTGCATCATACCATCCCGGTTGTGAACACCCGTTCATACCTTGAATGGATATCTCTCCCGTACAAGCGATACCTGCAGCAGCCGGTCAGACGAAATGACGTGGTTGTTTTCAACTATCCGGTAGGTGATACGGTCATCGGTGAGTTTCAGTCGGAGATCAATTATTACGACTACCTGCGTATGACGGAGTCTCGCGGTGGCACACGAGAAATGCTCCTTGCCGAACGCGATGATATTCTGGTTAGGCCGGTCGATAAGCGTGAAAATTTCATCAAGCGCTGCGTGGCCATTGCAGGGGATACCATTGAGATCAGGGATGGGGTCGTTTATATCGATGGAAAACTTTCCGATGCACCGGAGATGTCCCTCTCACCCTGGTTGGTGACGATGGAGGGTAACGCCAGTCTGCCTGCGGAATTTCTGACCGAGGAGATGGATATCGATCCAGATGATCCTGAGCAGCGTGATTTCAGCACTGTCCCGGGCACACCCGGAACGTACCGTCTGAACCTGACGGAATCCCAGGCGGAGATGCTGAAGCGGATGTCCGGTGTAAAGCCTGGATCAGTAGTGCGTGAACTGAATACTTCCGGTTTCGGTAACACCTTCCCTTATGACACGGCTCATTTCAAGTGGTCGGAAGATAACTTTGGTCCCCTCTGGGTGCCTGAAAAGGGAAAATCCATCCGGCTCACACCCCAGAATATTTCGGCCTATCGAAGGGTCATCCAGGTTTATGAGGGAAACACGCTTGAGGAAAAGGACGGGCAGTTCATCATCAACGGAAAGCCTGCAGATACCTACACCTTCAATTTGAATTATTACTGGATGATGGGAGATAACCGGCATAACTCACAGGATTCGAGATTCTGGGGGTTTGTTCCGGAAGACCACATCGTCGGTCGAGCCTCGCTCATTTGGTTTAGCTGGAAGAATGGACCCCGCTGGAAGCGCCTGTTCAAAGTCATCCGTTAGAGGATAAGTATGCGCTGCGCGCCATTGCGACAGCAACGCCAGGGATCGCCTCCGTCGGCTTAATATAACGTCGAATATGGACCAACGAACGATCACCATCCAGTACGAATCCCATCCGGATGAAACCACAATTTCTTCGGAAGACAGACGCTTACTGGATGTGGCAAGGGAAGCTACTTCCCTTGCGTATGCGCCCTATTCCAGATTCAGGGTCGGTGCTGCAGCTCGACTGACGGACCAGCGCATCGTCAGGGGATCCAACCAGGAGAACGCTTCTTATCCGGCCGGCATCTGCGCCGAAAGAGTCCTGCTTGCCACCTTGTCTTCGATTGGGACAGATGCTCATATTACCGTGATGGCGATATCATATGTGGGAGAGGGCCTTGGTAATGATAAACCCCTAGCACCTTGCGGGGTTTGCAGGCAGGTGATGGCGGAATATGAAGAAAGAACCGGTGCGCCATTTCGTCTGATCCTGGCGGGTTTGAATGGTGAAGTTCAGATCTTTCAGTCTGCATCCTCCTTGCTCCCATTTAGATTTTCTGGTTCGGAATTGCCGCAATGAATATTCGTTGTGGCGGTCAATCACTTATATGTTGGCCGGTTCATTGATCATTCTACCACGATCTCTCCTGACAGCCATTGGAGATTTATTGAAGCCAGTTTTGCCCTGAATGCGGCCGTGATGTAACGATCTTGCGCTTCGATGAGGCTTAGTTGAGCTTGACGCAGTTCGATCGAGTTGCTCTGCAGTTTTTTGAATCTCTCTGTGGAGATGAAGTTATTTTCCCGGGCCAGGCCCACATTCTTCTGTTCCATGGTCGACACTTCAAGCGCATTCCTGTATTCGTCATAGGCGATCTGCAGGTCGCGCCGGATGAACGTCTTCAATTCCTCCGTCTGTAGGTTCTGTTGTTTCAACCGGATATCCTGAGTTTTGAGCTGCGTCCTGGTGATGTTGCCGTTGAAAATCGGAATGGCGAGGTTCAATCCGACGTTAGGGCCATAGGTCTGGTTGGTCAGAAAGAATCCACCTGTGGCTTTGTTGCGGTTGAAACTCGTCACGCTGCTGAGTGTGAGCACCGGCAGGCGCTGAGCGTTTATGATGCGCCTGTCTTGCAGCAGTAAGGCGCGTTCCCGTTGTGCGATCAACAGTTGCAGATTTTGGCTCATGGCCTTTGTCTTGTACTCATCGACGGACAACGTGGGGATGGTAAATGCCGTATCCAGGATGACGAGGGGGTCTTCCGGATTCCTTCGCATGAGTGTGTTCAGATTGGACTTTCCAACGCGGATCTGCTGACGCAGGTTGGCCAGGTTCACCTGCTGGCTGTTCAGATCGATGCTGGCCTGAAGGAGGTCTGTCTTGCCCGCACTGCCAACGTTAAAGCGGGTTTCCGCAATCTTTTCCCTCTCCAGAGAAAGGTCGATGATGGCCCGGGTGGCCCTGGCCTGCATATTCAGTCTCACCAGGTTGAAGTATCCCATGAGCACCTCCATGGTCAGGGTGTTGATCTCCTGTTTGAGCTGTAGTTCAGACATCTTTTCCAGCGCATCGAAGCGTTCCTTCGTTGCGCGGATCCTCATGCCGTTGTAGATCCTCCAGTTGGCCGAGACATTGGCCGTAAGGATATTGTTGGTGACACCATTTCGCTTGATCTCATTGCCATTGGACAGCTGTTGGTTCAGATTGGTCAGGGCCTCGGAATTTCCGATGCCTGCTGTGACCACCGGCCATTTTCCCGCATTTCCCCAATTGTTGTTGATGCGGGCGATGTCCAGTTCACTCATCGCGATCTGAATCCCGAGGTTCTGCTGAAGGGCCATGTCTACGGCTTCCCTTGCGGAAAACACGCTGTCCTGACCCTTCAAGTCGCAGATGCTGACCATGAAAGCCAGCAGAAGGGTAAACATCAACTCACGCTGCTTCATCAGACTTACGATTTTTTCGGGAAATGAAGGTATAGAGTGCCGGTACGACGAACAGGGTAAGCACGAGGGCGAACAGCAATCCGCCTACGATGACGATACCCAGCGGTATCCGGCTCTTTCCGGCTGATCCGATGGCCATTGCGATAGGAAGTGCACCCAGGGTGGTCGCCAGGGTGGTCATGAGGATTGGACGCAACCTGGCAACGGAAGCTTCAAGCACCGATGTGAGCTTCTGTTCTCCGGACTCCCGTTTCTGATTGGCAAATTCAACGATCAGGATCCCGTTTTTGGTTACGAGGCCTATCAGCATGATGATACCGATCTGTGAAAAGATATTCAGGCTCTGCCCAAATAGGGAAAGACTCAGCACAGCCCCTGCCAGTGCGAGGGGAACGGTGATCATGATGATCAACGGGTCAAGGAAACTTTCAAACTGTGCTGATAGTACGAGATAGATCAATACCAGGGCCAGGACGAATGCGAACGTCGTATTTGAGGAGCTTTCCGCAAAGTCACGGGACGGTCCTACGAGAGAGGTAGAATAACTATCGTCCAGTACTTTCTCCTTGATACGTTCCATTTCCCGTATGCCTTCTCCCAGCGTATGCCCCTGCGCAAGTCCTGCGGATATCGTGGCGCTCTTGAGTCGGTTGAAATGATAGATCGTGGGAGGGTTCGAGGCTTCGTTGATGGACACGACATTGTCAAGCTGGATCAGCGCTCCATCCCTCGATCGGACATATAGTGATTTAAGATCCAGCGGTGCATCGCGGTCTGACCTGTCCACCTGACCGATCACTTCGTATTGCTTTCCATTGCGGATGAAATATCCAAACCTTCTTCCGCTCAATGCCAGCTGGAGAGAATTGGTGACGTCCAGGATCGAGATGCCCAGTTCGCTTGCTTTGAGTCTGTCGATCGTGATCTGAAGTTCAGGCTTGTTGAATTTCAGGTTGACATCATTACCCTGGAAAACGGGGTTTTTCGCCACCTCTTCCATGAAGATGGGTACCTTTTCCTTTAGCCTGTCGAAGTTAAGGTGCTGCAGGGCGATCTGCACGGGCAGACTCCCTCTCGAACCCATGCCGATTGAAATGGTCTGCTCCTGAACGGTCAGTACACGGACATTGGTTACGTCCTTGAACATCCGGTTCATCTGTTGCGCGATGTCGTTCTGCGAACGCTTTCGCTCGGAAGCGTCCACGAGTCCGATGCTGGCTGTAGCCGCATTGGCGCCGCCTGAGCCGCTGAAACCGGGTGCGAATGAGAGAACGACATATCGCTCCGGAACTGAGTCCATGATCTTCTGAACGACGTCGTAGGTCGCCTTGTCCATAAAATCGAAGTCTGTACCCTCCGGGGCAAGGATGCTGGCCCTCAGTCGATTTCGGTCTTCCATCGGTGCCAGTTCGGAAGGAAGATCCCGTCCCACGAAATAAATGACGCCGATGCAGATTGCGACGATGACGAGTCCGGCCCATCTCATTCGCAAAAATCCGCGCAAGGCGTTGCGATAGCCCTTTTCGAGGCTTGCGAAGAATGGCTCCGTGACCGTGTAGAACCAGGAATGGCGGTGACCACCTTTGCGCGTCAGGTGAATGTTCAGCACCGGAGTCAGCGTCAGGGATACGAAAGCCGAAATGAGTACGGCACCTGCTACCACGATGCCAAATTCCCGGAAGAGCCTGCCAACGAAGCCTTGAAGGAAGATGATCGGGAGGAATACGATGGAGAGGGTTAGGGATGTTGCGATGACAGCGAAATAGATCTCTTTGGATCCCTCCTGAGCTGCCTTGTATTTATTCATCCCTTGTTCCATCTTCTTGAAGATGTTTTCCGTAACCACGATCCCGTCATCTACCACCAAACCCGTCGCAAGCACGAGTGACAGCAGGGTGAGTACGTTGATCGAGAATCCGGCCACATACATGATGAAGAAGGCGCCCACCAACGAAACGGGAATGTCGATCAGGGGACGGAAGGCGATGCTCCATTCCCGGAAGAAGAGATAGATGATCAGCACCACAAGGATGATGGCGATCAGGAGCGTCTCTTTTACTTCTGTGATGGCTTTCCTGACGAACTGTGAACGATCGAAACCCACCTCAAGCATGATATCCTCGGGCAGGTCTTTCTTGATCTGGTCCAGGCGTTTGTATACCTCGTCCGCAATGGCCACGTGGTTTGAACCGGGTTGAGCAACCAGTCCGAGGTTGACCGAGCGAATGTTATTTTTACGGGTGGCGCTCTCCTCGTTCTCAGGACCGAGAACGGCATAACCGATGTCACGGAGTCTGATGATCTGACCAGCACGTTGCAGGATGATGAGATTGTTGAAATCATCTTCTGTGGAGAGTTTTCCGTAGGCTTTGACGGTCAGTTCGGTAGAGCTGCCCCGCACCTTACCGCTCGGCAATTCGATATTTTCCCTGTCGAGTGCCGATTTTACATCCTGAATGGTCAGCCGATAGGCAGCAAGTTTAGAGGGATCGAACCATATCCGCATGGCGAACCGCTGGCCGAACACATTTACGGAGCTAACACCCGTGATGGTCTGCAGTCTTTCCTGGACAATGTTTTCGGCATAGTCCGTCAACTCCAGCAAGGTTCTTCGGTTGCTCTGCATCTGCAGGAACATGATCGGATCTGAATCTGAGTCCTGCTTGGCGACGGAAGGTGGTGCATCGATATCCTGTGGGAGTTCCCTGGAAGACTGTGATACTTTCTCCCGCACGTCATTGGCAGCCTTCTCCAGGTCTACGCCGAGTTCAAATTCAACCGTGATGCTACTGCTTCCCTGTGCACTGGAGGATGTAATGGTGCGCACACCCTCTACTCCATTCACAGCTTTTTCGAGTGGTTCGGTGATCTGCTGTTCGATGATCTCCGCATTTGCTCCCTGATAGGAGGTGCGCACATTCACCACCGGGGGGTCAACGGCGGGGTATTCCCTCACCCCGAGAAAAGTATAGCCGATGGCTCCGAAAATGATGATAACGATGGAACAGACGACGGCAAGGACCGGTCGCTTTATACTGAGTTCGGAAAGATTCATGGAATGCCGCTTAGTTGTTTATTGAAGGCGCGTGACCTTGACCTTCGAGTCGGGACGCAGGAACATGAGGCCCGTGGTGATCAGGGTGTCACCGGCGGAAAGTCCCTCCACCACCTGTACCCTGGCCGAATCCCTTACTCCTGTCCGAATACTCCTGAATTCGATCTCGCCTCCGTTCAGGACGACGATCTGCTTGCCTCGGGCCACCGGGATGACAGACTGTGTGGGGATCATGATTGCATTGTCATTACGACCCAAAATGATCTTAACCTTGGCGAAACTGCCAGGCACCAGGAACCTGTCTTCATCCTGTATGTCTGCCCGAACTGACAGGTTGCGTGTCATTTCATCCACGCTGCTCTCCCTGGCCGTAATCACTGCACGATAGATCGTGCCGGATCCTTCCACATTGAAATCAATATCCAAACCAT
The DNA here is from genome assembly GCA_021299955.1 of Chitinophagaceae bacterium. Classification (GTDB taxonomy): domain Bacteria; phylum Bacteroidota; class Bacteroidia; order Chitinophagales; family Chitinophagaceae; genus Pollutibacter. The sequence continues at coordinate 14,933 of JAJTFQ010000029.1, read as the reverse complement.
TGGAGATCTCTGAACTATACTTTTCAGGAATGCTGAATTCAAGCCGGAGTCTGTCGATCTCACTGATGGTGGTCAAAATATTTGCGGGGCTTATGTATGCACCCGGACTCACACGCTTGAGACCGATCTTTCCAGCGTAGGGTGCCCTGATCTCGGTGCGGGAGATGTTTACTTCGGTCAGTTCAATGTCTGCCAACAGATTGTTGACGGCGAGCAGACTGAGGTCATAATCCTGCTGACTGATGCCGTTGATCTTCAGCAGTTCTCGCTGACGTTCCTCCGTTTTGTTCGCGATCTGAAGCTGAACTTTGAGTTTCTTGACCTGTGCTTGCAGATCTCCATCGAAGATCTTGGCCAGCAGATCCCCTTTCTTCACCGTACCGCCTTCCCGAAGATTCAGATAGACCAGACGACCTGAGATTTCAGGTCTGATCTCCGTCACTTCGTTGGGCAGAATGGTACCGGTGACTTCTATGGCGTTGCTGATCGTTTCTGTCTTGACCAGTAGTGCTTCGACCGGCAGCGGGCCTGATTTCTGACCTCCTCCACCGTTTTGCCCGGGGCCCTGAGCCTTCTTTTCGCTGCATGAAAACAACACTGTGGTGGCGCAAAGCAGTCCTGCGCCGATATACCTGTGGATCATGACACGAATTTAAGCTTTAGAAGCCATTTTGAGTGAAAACCAGCGCGGTTTGGGATGAATGGAGACCAAAAATCAACCGACTTTTGATCCATTTCGAACCGATTGGTCCGGCTTCAACAGCACGACCATACCGTTTTCATCGTAAGCACCGAGGATGAGGCATTGACTCATGAAATTCGACACTTGTTTTGGGGGGAAATTGACTACGGCTGCGACCTGTTTGCCGACGAGGTCTGACAGTGTGTAATGCGAGGTTATCTGTGCGGATGATCTGAGAATGCCAATATCGTCACCGAAGTCAATGGTCAGGCGGTAGGCAGGTCTTTTCGCTTTCGGAAAGGGCAAAGCCTCGAGGATGGTTCCGATCCGGATGTCAACCTTTTGGAATGTTTCCCAATCCAGGCGGGGCTCTTCTATGACTGAACTCACGGGGGTCAATGGTCACGGTCTTTTCGCTCGACCAGCAGTCCACCCAGTCCAAGCAATTCATTTTGCTTGTCCCGGCTCTTTTCGTCGTCAAAACACTTGGCAAATTCTTCGATCAGAAAACTGATGATGGCACGTGAGTCCATCGGATGAAAGCAAATGGGTGTCCGGGCTACCTGGATACGATCGAGGTAATGATCGACATCCTTCTGCGAATAGACCTGACCTGAAATAGGGTCGATGTAAAAGAGGATCTTTGGTTTCCGGTTTTTGCGTGTCGGAGTATCAGCAGGTTGATCAAAATACCCCAGGATGAACTGTCTGGGGATATGTATTGCCCGGACGGGAATGTCGAGTTTCTGACAAACGGCCTGGTAGAGGATGCCATTCGAAATCGGGTTTCCGCGTCGGGTATCCAGCAATTTGTTGATCAGAAAATCTTCCTGGTGATTGTAGGAAATCTCAACGCCACGGAACATATGATGGGCATAGAAGATCCTGTTTACGACATTGATCTGCTCAAGTGGGGTCAGATAGTTATTGAGTTCGAGCCAGATGCTTTTGCAGATCCGGTCCAACGAAGATTGATAGTCCTCCACGATCAGGTCCGGAAAATTGTAACGGGATACCAGAAAGGCGCCATCCATGAGATCTGGTTCATCCTGCGCTGACCATTCGCTGAAACTTTTCTGGAGTTCGTTGAAATGAATCTTATGGATGATGGATTCCACCCGATGCTGAACATGGGGTAGGGGGTGGACCTCAGACAGATGTTCGAGTCTTGGGATCATATCCCTCCCCAGGTCGAGGATTCGATCCCGAACGGCCTCGAACACATCCGCATCAGGGTCATCCACCAACGAAAGCAGTGCGGCCACTTGTTTACTGGTACTCATGGTTTTCCTAGATTACACCTTATTACGCAGCAGCCGTTGTTATTATTGTTGCAAAATTTTAATGAACCATATAAAATTCCGAATATGCAACGATGTGATCGTCAATAATTATCCACAGATTAGGGAAAACTCCGAAAAAGTCAAAGCCACCGACCGAACTAATGTCTGCCTGGTGGCTTTGCACAAGAAACCGGGGATCTGTTTTCCCTTTATTTCTTTTTGGGGATCCTTTTCTTAGGAGGGTTGGCCATAGCATCCTCGATCATCTGTTTGACCTCTTCAATGGTGAGTTGCTCCACCATTTCCTGCTTCTCCTTAGGAATGGGGAAGTTCCTGAGACCTTTCTTGATGTATGGACCATAAGGACCGCGCAGGAGTTGGATCTTCTCCTTTTCGAACAATTTGATGGTGCGTTCATCCTTGGCCTTGCGTTTTTCAACGATCATCGGAACAGCCGTGTCCAGTGAGATCTCATAAGGATCGTGCTCTTTTCCCAGTGAATAGAACTTACTGTCGTGGGCAATGTATGGTCCGAATTTACCGATATTCACCTGCACAGGATGTCCCTCGAACTCACCCAGCTGCCGGGGGAGCCTGAACAGTTCCATGGCCTCATCGAAGGTGATGGTTTCGATGCTCTGCGTATTTTTCAGCTTGGCGAAGCGGGGTTTGATTTCATCAGATACATCTCCGATCTGCACCATTGGTCCGTAACGTCCCATCCTCGCAACGACCTTCTTGCCGGTGGCGGGGTCTGTGCCGAGTTCCTTCTCGCCGCGGATGCGTTCTGCGTTTTCGAGGGTGTTCTCCACATCCTTCTTGAACGGGGCATAAAAGCCATCAAGCATGCTGCCCCATTGCATTCTGCCCATGGCGATCTCATCGAACTCCTGCTCGATGCGTGCTGTAAAGCCATAGTCCATGACATCGTCGAAATACTGAACCAGGAAATCTGTCACTACCAGACCGAGATCCGTCGGGAAAAGTTTCGATTTCTCCGCACCGGTGATTTCATGTTGGGTGACGGTCTTGATCTCATCCCTTTGTAAGGTCAGGACCTGGTAGTCTCTGCGCACTCCTTCCTTGTCTCTTTTTTCTACGTAACCGCGTTTAAGGATGGTGGAGATGGTTGGCGCGTAGGTTGACGGACGTCCGATTCCGAGTTCCTCAAGTTTCTTTACCAGCGAGGCCTCCGTAAACCTGGGTTGCGGGCGACTGAAACGTTCGGTAGCCTTCATTTCCCGCAGGTCCAGGACCTGGCCAGGTGCAAGTGGGGGAAGAATGCTGTCTTTATCTTCCTCGCCTTCTTCCCCTTCATCGTCGTCCCTGCCTTCCATGTATACTTTCAGGAATCCGTCGAATTTGAGTACCTCACCCTGTGCAGTGAGTTGTTCACCATTGGTGGAGATATCGATCTTCGCGATGGTTTTTTCCAACTCAGCATCAGACATCTGGGAGGCCATGGTACGCTTCCAGATCAGTTCATAGAGTTTCTGACCATCGGCGATGTCGACCTTGAGTCTGTCCATGTCTGTGGGACGAATGGCTTCATGGGCTTCCTGCGCAGATTCGTTTTTGTTCTTGAAGCGACGAGGCTGATGGTAGCGCTTGCCATAGGAGTCAACGATCTGGCGTTGGACGCCCTCCATCGCGGTATCGCTGAGGTTGACGCTATCGGTACGCATGTATGAGATGTAGCCGCTCTCATAGAGTTTTTGAGCAATGAGCATCGTGCGACTAACACCATATCCTAATTTACGACTGGCTTCCTGCTGGAGGGTGGAGGTGGTAAAAGGGGCAGCTGGTGTTTTTTTCCCAGGTTTGACCTGTACGTCATTAACAATGTAACGGGCCCCTGTGCAAGAAGTCAGGAATGTCATCGCATCCGACGCTGATTTGTATCGTCCACCTTCAGCCTTGAAGCTCACATTCCGCTTGTTGATGTCTGGGGCGGTGAACCAGGCGTCAAGTTTGAAACTGCTTTCGGCCTGAAAGGCGTTGATGACCCTTTCCCGTTCTGCGATCAGTCTGACAGCGACGCTTTGCACCCTTCCGGCGCTGAGGTTGTTACGCATGCTCATTTTGCGCCATAGCACGGGAGACAATTCGAATCCCACGATACGATCGAGGATACGTCGTGCCTGTTGGGCGTTCACCAGGTTCATATCCACTGTCCGGGGGGCCTTCACGGCCGACTGGATCGCCGGCTTGGTAATTTCATGGAATACGATACGCTTTGTGGAGGCGGGGTCCAGGCCCAGCACTTCGCATAGATGCCAGCTGATGGCCTCGCCTTCCCGGTCCTCATCAGTTGCGAGCCAGACCTCATCAGATTTCTTTGCAATTTGCTTCAGTTCCCTGACCACCTTTTCCTTGTCTTCCGGAACGATATATCTTGGTCTGTAGCCTTTCTTGATGTCGATCCCCATGTCATCCTTCTCCAGGTCACGGATATGACCGAAACAGCTCTTGACCTGGAAATCATCCCCGAGTATCTTTTCGATGGTCTTCGCCTTGGCGGGAGACTCTACAATCAACAGATTTTTGGCCATACGCGATTAACTGAATGTTTATGATCCACAAGCCTTTCCTAACACTGAAAACCGGGATGAAGGGACATATTCCGCCCAAAAGATGCCGGCACGAGGCATGCAATAATAAGACAATGTCATTACTCCGAGAAATCCCATAGGCGAACATGACCTGATCCAACATCCGGAGCGAAGATAGCAAGGGGTGAAGATCGACCTCGGGCTTTACACGCGCAGACCTTGTTTTTTAACGATCCAATGGACGTCGGATAGCCTTTTGCCGCCGTATCGATCCTGTTTACTGATCATGGAAGGGTATTTCCCTGCCATTCAGGAAGCCCATGATCTCCTGGCGCACTTTATTATCCCTGTAGATCTTCCGATGCCCCAGACCCTCTGTGATCATGAATCTTACATGCTCAGGGGACTGAACCATTAAGGGCTGAACGTCCGACAGCGGGGTGAGGTCATCGTCCTGATCGTGAATCCAGAAGAACCGGTGTTTGTTCTGTCCGGGAATGATCCTTCTGAGCGAGAAATGCTCCGGATCTCTGCCTGACAGATCCCGGATATATTGGTCGAAAGCTTTTCTGATATCTGTACCCAGTTGAAGGAAGCGAAAGAATGTGTCAATGGCCGTTGTCGTTTCTGTGGCCGGTGCGATCAGGATCGCATCCGCAGGTGGCAGGTCTGGTCCGCTCTCCAGATACATACCCAATGCCAGTCCGCCGAATGAATGCCCCAGGTAGGCGTGAAAGGGGCCAAATTTGCCGGCTACCGCCTGAATGGCGGATACATAATCAGGCAAAGACAGCCTTTTTCCTTCGCTCCCCCCATGAGCAGGTGCATCCAGGGCCATTACTTCGAAACCTGCGCTGATCAGGGGCTTGATATAAGCGTCAAAATTGTATGCCCGGGATTCAAATCCATGTAATATAAGTATCCTGCGTTCGGCAGGATGATTCCATCTATATATAATAATATTGCCGGATGGAATGCGCATGGTGAGGCGTTCGCATGAAGCAAAGACAGGAGGCGCCGGCTTCCGGCTTTTTCGGAACGGAGTGGAAAAAATCGCATAAGCGGAGATCGCGGCGCGTCTGGGGGAGAAAACAGCCATGATGTTGAGCCTGGCCCTCAAATAATTCACGACGATACGTTGTGCAATATTCATGTTGGTCGGCAAGTTAGTGGGAATTGCTTTCTTTGCCATTCCATGACAAAAAATAAATAAGTTCAGGTGTCCCCCCGGATATAGCCGAGCATTTTCTTAAAACATCAATAATGTACTGAATTTCATGAGCTTACTACGATTACTTGAACAAGTGAATGGGTTTGTTTTTGATATGGATGGCGTGTTAACGGACGCTACGATCTGGTTGCACGGCGATGGTTCCTGGGTCAGACGCATGCATATCAGAGATGGTTACGCGTTGCAACTGGCCGTCAGGAAGGGATATCCAATTTGTGTGATTTCCGGGTCTGATGCTCCACCCGTGAGAGATCGACTACATATGCTGGGTGTCAGCGAGGTGCACATGGGCGTGAAAGATAAGCGTGAAGTTCTGGATGGATTTCTGAGCAGGTGTGGGCTGAAAGCAGCACAGGTCCTGTATATGGGTGATGATGTGCCGGATATTTCTGCCATGAGGGTATGCGGGGTGTCTGCCTGTCCACATGACGCTGCCCGTGATGTACGCTCCATCGCGCAATATGTATCTCCAATACCCGGAGGAGCCGGTTGTGTGCGTGATGTGATCGAGCGTGTGCTCAGGCTGCATGATCGTTGGGATGATGACGCACAACTTCAAAGTCTTTGATATTGCCTATCTTCAAACCCATGAAACTGCTGGGTTCCTTCTTCAGACTGATTCGGTTTCCGAACCTGGCATTCATTGCGCTCACTCAGTTCTTTTTCTACCATGGTATCATTATCCGTCAACGAACGGCACATCCAGGTGCCTTGTTTTCATTGGACAATGAGGGTTTCCAGCTTCTGCTCGTCGCCTCAGTATCAATAAACCTGACCGACAGGTTGTGGAAAGGGTGATCAAGCGCAGATGGGCCATGGTCTGGCATGTGTTGTTCTCCTTTTCAGGATGGTTGTTGAGCATTCTGCTGAGCAGGCGTCTTGGGAATCCTTTTCCCGCGGTGTTCAACACCGGCGCTATTATGCTGCTCTGGTTCTATTCCACGAATTTCAAGCGTCGACTCCTTATTGGCAATGTGGTCATCTCACTGTTGACGGCATGGGTGGTACTCGTACTATACGTCGCAGAGGCCGGTATTACATTTGAACTGCCCAGTTCGACGCAGACATCCTATATTACCGATATCTACAAGGCTGCCATTCTGTTTGGAGGATTTGCCTTCATATCCTCCCTCATACGGGAGGCTGTAAAGGACCTTGAGGACATGAAGGGAGATGCCCGCTATGCGTGCAGGACGATGCCCATTGTCTGGGGCGTCAGGTCTACCAAGATCTTCATTGGTGTGTGGATGATCGTGCTGATCTGCGCATTGTCCTCCCTGTCCATTTACTATCTACTGCATGCCCGATGGGAACTTGCGACCTATCTCATAGTTGGTGTGGTCGTGCCGGCCTCATACGCGCTGTTACGGTTGGATAGAGCGTCCACAACGGCAGATTACCGGCTGATCAGCCAACTGATCAAACTTTTCATGCTTGCAGGAACTTGTTCCATGCTCCTGATGTGAGCAGAATACAGGACAGGCTCAGTTGCGGCGATACTGGTCTATAAAGTGAGGGATGTAAAACACCATCCAGATGGCTACATTGGCCTTCCCCATGAGCACGAAAGACCAAATGGTTTTAAGATAACCCGTGAGCCCCAACTGTGCATGCCTTATCCAATGATGAACGGTACGCTTTAGGTAGCTCTTCTTTTTTGAATCTGGAGTCTGAAAAGTATAGTTTTTCAGCAACCTGTCATAAAGCCGATGCCTGAAAGGGGTGTCAGGTGTTCGGATGTTTCGATTCCTGCGAACTAGTCTTTCTGATTCGAAACTTTGTTCGATATATAGGGTGGCGGAGTCGACGTAGGCTATATTGGGATTGATCAATGCGGCCGATAGTTCGAAATGTGAGTCTTCAACGCATCTGTAGGATTCCCAACGAATATCTCTCACCTGGTGGAATTTCCACATCAAAGCACCTGTGCCCCATTTTCGTGTGTTCAATATCCCATCCAGCAGATTGTCGTACTTTTCGTCATTAAGATGTATGCGGTTTTTCCCGTCGAGGATATTGACGGAATTGCCGTAAGTGGCAATGATATCCGGACGAAGCTGGTGCACCCTGACGCATTCCTTGATGAAGTCAACAGAGAGAAAGTCATCGCTGTCGAGAAAGATGACGTAGTCAGTATCAGGAGGGGTTAGTGCGAATCCGGTCTGGCGGGATCCGCCCGGTCCCATATTGGTTGGATTTCTGACAACGAGGCACTGGATTCCGGCCTTTTCAAGGGTTTCCGGTATGGCAGGGAGCAATGGTTCGGTGCCGCAGTCATCCACCAGGATGACCATGCCGGGGAGCATGGTCTGGCTGGTCAGGGATTGTATCGACCTGAGGAGTTTATGGATCTCGTTGTAAAAGGGGATGATCACCACCGTCTTTGGTACACCCATCCTTCCGCTTTCTTTCAACATCTTGTAAATTCTCCCGTTCAGGACGTCATTTTTCATGTCTCCAACGATTAGTCTCTTTGCTCGGTCTATGCCGACCCTCCCATCTGATTCCCGGTGGGGTATATCCAGGGGGCTGACTATAACGATGGATCCGGGCGTAAAATTATGCAATGGCATCATGAAACTGAGCCCAACTCCTTTGCATTATATTCCGTTCGTCATGATCTTTGCAAGATGTCAAACTTTTCAGCCCGTCCATTCATTCTTGCATCATCTTCTTCACGTCGTCGTAGTCTGCTCGAACTGGCTGAATGTTCGTTCAGCGTCATGGTGCCTGATTCAGATGAAAGTTTCCCGGAGGGTTTGACACCCAGGGAAGCTGCAGTTCATGTGGCCCGGCAAAAGGCCGCCGCCGTGCATAAGGCAAGGCGGGAGGCAGGCATGGATGGAAGCGAGATCATTCTCGCGGCCGATACCATGGTGGTGCTGGACGATCTGATCCTGGGAAAACCAGTGGACAGGTCTGATGCCATCGGCATGCTGACCCGGCTCTCCGGTCGTGAACACGAGGTGGTTACGGGCGTATGTATGATCATAGACAATGAATACATAGCTTTTGATGAGGTATCCAAGGTCTGTTTCGGTTCATTGACAACGGCACAGATCGAGCATTACGTCGATGTCCACGCGCCTTACGATAAGGCTGGCTCCTACGCCATTCAGGAGTGGATCGGGTTGATCGGTATCCGTTACATCCACGGCGATTATTATAATGTCATGGGACTTCCGATCTGTCGGATCCTATCCGAACTGAGGCGTGTTTACCCCAGTTGAATGTGTTGATTTTCTGTTCTTTATCTCGTTTTTAAACCTGTTCGATGCTTTCGCGTCGTTCTACCTTCATGCCATGACAGACTTAAATCTATGGCATCATGAACGAACGTCTATTGCAATATATCTGGCATCGTCAGCTTTTTTCCGCTGCCTCGCTGTGCACAACCGATGGTGAGTTCCTCGAAGTGATAGACCGGGGCATCTGGAATCACGACCAGGGTCCGGACTTCCTGGGTGCTGTGATGCGGCTTTCCGGTATGACATGGGCTGGAAATGTGGAGTTGCATGTACAGACCAGGGATTGGGTATCGCATGGTCACCAACATGATCCTGGATATGACAATGTCATTTTACATGTGGTCTGGGAGCATACCGGTACCATTGATCCGCAGATCCCGGTACTTGAGTTGAAAAACCGGATACCTATTTTCATGCTCGAGACCTATATGGGATGGATGCAGCAACTCCGGTCCGTACCCTGCGAAGATGAACGCCTGCGCATACGATCTGTGCCCGATGGCGATTGGATCTCGGCACTGGTCACAGAACGGCTTGAAGCGAGGACACGCTGGATCGAAGATCGCAGAACACTGGCAGGGGGCGATTGGGAGGAGGTTTTCTGGTGGGGAATCGCCCGAAGTTTCGGACAGCATGTCAACGCGGACGCCTTCGAGGAATTGGCACGAGGACTGACTCGGACGATCCTGGGAAGGCACCGACACCAGATCCAGCAACTGGAGGCACTCCTGCTGGGGCAGGCCCGATTGCTGCATGTTCGAACTGAAGATCCATATGTTGCACTCCTGCAGCGTGAATACGTTCATTTGCGCCACAAGTTTCGATTGAACGGCATCAAAAACCCGGTGAAATTCTTGCGCATGCGTCCAATGAACTTTCCTACCGTGCGGCTGGCGCAACTCGCTATGCTCCTGCATTCGGAGGACAGGCTTTTTTCGAAGGTGCGGAGCATGAAGGAGCCCCGGGAGGCGGAAGATATGCTCATGGTGACGGCGAATGATTTCTGGCACTATCACTATCGGCTGGAGAAATCCTCCGGATTTCAGCCGAAGACGCTTGGCCGGACGATGATACACAGCATCATAATCAATACCATTGTGCCCATGCTGTATGCATATGGCCGTATCATGAACGAACCCTCGGACATGGCCAAGGCAAAAGCCTGGTTGAAGGGGCTTCCTCCTGAACACAATGCATCCACCCGCTTTTTCGAAGATGAACACTGGCAACCCGGAGATGCGTATGCATCTCAGGCCATACTGCAACTGGAGCGCGACTATTGCCAGCGTAAGAGATGCCTTGATTGCGACATCGGTGTCAGGATGCTTTCGGCTTCAGGTGTCTTAGCGATCCCCGACAGATCAGTCAGCAAAGAGGGCATAGCGTGATTTGGGACGACGATCTTCCAGCCATTTGAACCCACGAAGCTGGCGCTTGTCGGCCGGAATCTGACGAAATGGATAGGTGACTCCTTCGACGCCAGCTACCCATGTCACCCGCTTCAGTTCGCGATTGATGAAGTAGAGGCTAATGGCATCTGCCTTCGCGTAATTCAGCCCGAAATAGGAACTATCTTCCGCCTGAAGATAATACAGGCTTTCAGCACTGCCCCTGGCACGCAGGAAGTCGATCTCTCCCCCCTTGAACTGGCCGAACAGGGTGTTTCCCCGGATCTGGTTGAATAGCTCTTCGGGTGTGCGGCTTACGGAAAACCCGTTTTCGAGTACCCAGAGCTGGTCGGGTTTCTGATTCCGTGTATGGAGCAGAATGGTATCCCCGGTCACCTGACTGTCACGAGCCCACAAAACCGGGTCCTGAAAGAAACGGAAAACGGAATCCTCGGCGGAGTAGGAGAGACTATCGCAGACACCCTGTAACGAATCTGAAAAGATCTTCACATGACGATAAGCCAGAAAAAATCGCACGCTGTCCGTTTCTTGAGCAATGGTGTCCCTGCTTACCACTGGTGTTTTCAATGATAAGATTCTGTTGGCACTGACACTGTCTTGGGTAGGCGTTGTTGTCGCCACGCGGGTATCTGACGGTAAGTTGACGATTTTCAGTGAATCGGAGGGCTTGGTCGATTTATCCTTTATTGACCTGCCGGCCGATGCAGCTGTGTCTACTGGAGACGCAGCGGAGTCCGAAATGATTTCTACCCGTCGAGGACGGCTTCCGGATAGCAGGGTGTCCGCTGAAATGAAAAGCGAATCACTGTCACGCCTGAGGATCATGACGGGTTTTAAAGTGGCAAGCATTCTGCCCGTTCCCTGGTCAAATTCGGCTTGACCCGATAGTACGGTAAGTCCCTGTGCCGTATCCCTGACCACCACGTTACCCTTCGCGAATCCTGAACCTTTTTTCTTATCATATCTGATGCTGTCGGCCACAACCTGTTGCGTGCTGTCTTCTATCAAGGGTCGCTTGCCGAATTCCGCCTCTCCGGACCGCATGTCATAATAGCCGGACCTGGTGAGTATGCGGGACCTCCCATCATTGATGGTGGTGAGCGCTACGAAAGTGGCCAGTTCCTTGTTCAGGTCATAAAGGAGGGTGTCTGTTGACATGGTGTATTCCGGATCTGAGAGCTTCACCTTGTCCTGAAAATACACTTCACGGGTATCTGCATAATAATAACCCTGACGGCTGGTCAGTATGGATTTCCCGTTCACCACCTTGCCCCCCTGGTGATAGGACCCGATGCGGGCATTGATGTCGTATTGGAGCTCGTCGGTAGTCAGCACACCCTTGCCGTCCGTCAAACGTACTTTTTGTCGGAGTGTGGCCAGTTTTGAGTCTCCCAGGTATTTGAGATACTGGGCGTATGTGTGCACGCTGTCTGCATCGTTGATGTGAATGTTTCCAAAAGCCTCGATGGTGTTCATCGATTCATCCTTTACGGCGCTGTCGCAGTAGAACAGGGTGTTGTCCTGCATCAGCTGCACGTTGCCTGCCAGGATGTAACGTTCGGAAGCACTATCCAACTTAACGAGGGTTAGCCTGTCTGCACGGAGTATCCGGATGATCTTGCCTGTGTCTTGCATCTGTCCGGTGGGATTTGTAACCGGCCGGACTTGAGCATATAAGTGGCTAGTGATCAGGCAATAGAATACCAGACCGATACCAACCGCGATCCTGCGTGGCGTCATGGTGTCCGGGGATTGTTGGCCGAATCCGGCAGCGGCTGCATGAGCGGCCCTGTCTTATCCTTGCGGCCGAATACCGAGACATTTATATACCGTTTGGGGTGCAGCCTGAGGTCCTGAAGGAGAATGTTCAGACTATTGGCCGTGGCATTCAGGTTCTGGTAAAGTTTTGGATCGCTGACCAGTTTTCCGGCCGTACCCTGACCTGAATTTATTTGATTCAGGGTGGTATTGAGGTTGTCCAGGGTGGCCTGTACCTTAGACAAGGTCTTGTCCAGCTCCAGTGCCGCCAATTTCTCCGTGAGGACTCCGGCATTAGAAATGACGCGGTTGATAGAGTCGTTTTGTTGCCTGAGGTTTCCCGTGATGGAACTGACATGTTGGAGTGTAGAGGCCAGTGGACCCTTTTTGGTATCGAGTAGTTCTGTCAGCTGCCGGGTGGCGGCGTCCAGATTGGCCATGGTCGTCTGCAGATGTTGCCGCGTGGCGGGATCCATCAGGAGGCCAAGTTGCTCCACGAGGGAATCAACGGAGGTAAGGGTACCGCTCACATTGTCGATGACAGGGGAGAGGGTTTGTTTTAGGTCATCGATCATACCGGCCGCTACGATGGTCTGGAGGGTATCGCCATTTTCAATGAAGGACTTTGATTTTCCCTTGACGATGTTGACCGAAGTGGCTCCGAGGGGGTTTGCACTGATAACCGCGTAGGAGTCGTCCGGGATGTTAATATCTCTGATGAGATGGAAGCCCACCACTACGGAAGTGAGGTCTTGGTCTCCCTCCTCCATTTCTGATACATTTCCGATCTGGAGTCCACTCATGCGGACCGCATCAGAAGTACTCAGTCCGTCAACTTTCGGGAAAACTGCATAGATCGTATCCTTCTTGGCCATCAGGTTTCTGCCTTTCAGGAAATTGAACCCGAGGATCAACAGTGTGATGGCGAAGGCTGCAAGAATGCCGACCTTGGTTTCGTTGGATACTTTCATGCGGTAAAGTTACGTTCCCTCGGGCATGCGGCAAAGGTCTGCCATTAAGCCCCTAATCGGATGTCTTGATTACATGGCGGGTGCCGTTATCGGTTCACGCTAACGGCTTGGCCAGGTCTGGTCGATGTATGTGTTTCGCTTTTCTGCGGAATAGGATTTTCAATCTGCGATTTGTACCGGATCACTGCGTTGGCAATGGCCCTGACCATCTCTTGTTGCCCCGCTTCACTGTTCAGATAATCTTCTTCCTCGGCGTTGGTGATGAAGCCGGTTTCGATGAGCACGGCCGGCATGTTCGTCGCCTGCAGCACCCAGATACCCATATGATTACGTTGCAATACACCCCAGCTATTTCGGCCGATCTTCACGAACTCCTCTTCGATGAACGACCCCAGTCTTACGCTGTTCTTGAAGAATTTCTGCGACCACAACCGGGCCTTGATCAGGGCTTCCGGGCTTTTGGGATCAGGAATGTCAAGGATCTCGCTTTCAGACTCATATCTTTCCTCGATGATCCCTTCAGCTTTTTCATCCGCGCGATCGGCTGCAAACACGTATGTTGACGTGCCTTTGGCCGGACTTGGAGTTGTCCAGGTTCTGTATACCGGTTCTTTTTTGGTTACTTTCTTACGTTTTTTTCCCTTGCCCGTGTAATAGGTACGAGTTCTATAACCTGTTTGTTCACGATGGCGTTTTGGGGGAGCCGCATTCACATGGATGCAAACGAAGAGATCGCCCTTTTGCTGGTTTGCGATATCGGCCTTTTCCCGCACACTGTGATAGATGTCGGTGGTACGGGTCATGACGATGCGCGTTTCCTGCAATTCCCGTTTCAGTATTTCTTCCAGTTTCAATGCAAGCTGAAGGGTGATCTGCGCTTCGGTGGAGTATTTACCTTTGGCTCCCTGGTCGGTTCCGCCGTGACCGGCATCGACGATGATGGTATTGATCCTTGCGCCGCTGCGGGTCGACTGACCAATCACGATCAAGGGTAGGATGGTCGCAAAGACCAACAGGAATTGAATGAAGGATCTGCAAAGTGACATGATTCGGAGGATGTTTGCGAGATGTTGGATTCGTTGGATGTTGCAGGTCGTGTTCAGTGATATATGTTACTTTTGTAGCCTCTTATGTTTTGTGCCGCTTGTAAAGTTAATCCAATTTACACTTTGATCGCCCTTGTGATGGCGATCTCTTTGATTGGATATACCCATCCGGTTCTTGCGCAGTCGCGCCCCCCGGAGAAGCCTTTGTCAACCCGCCCGAATGTCCGCGATACCCTCCCTTCAACCTCTTCTGCCACTATCCTTAAGCCGGCGATCAGGGACACCACAAAACCCGGATCGAAGGATACCTTGAACCGTCAGGCGGGTGATTCCGCAAGGATCGGGACTGTAGATACCCTCAATGTAAAGCTATCGGCTGATACATTGGATGCCCCGGTCGAATACCAGGCGGAAGATTCCATGGTACTGGACGTAGACACCCGAAGAATTCTGCTGTACGGAAAAACGGAAGTCAAGTTCGCGGATGTGGCCCTTACAGCCCCCTCGCTGGTATTCGACCAGGAGACCAACGTGGTCATGGCTCGCATGGGAAGGGACACATCGGGAAATGTCACCGGCATGGCGAAACTGGTGCAGGCTGAGACTACCACAGTGAGTGACAGTATCCGGTTCAATTTCAAGACCCAGAAGGGGCTCACGTATAATTCCTTCTTTCAGCAGGACGAGATCTACAATTTTGCTGAGAAAGTGAAAAAGGCAGATCCGGAGACTTTCTATGCCTCGCGCGGGCGT
>JAJTFQ010000182.1 GCA_021299955.1 Chitinophagaceae bacterium | reverse complement strand
TGATGGCGCTCAGTGCAAAGTACGGACGGCCGGTTGCGTGTGCGATGATGCCGGCCAGGGTCGTTTTACCGGTGCCCGAAGGGCCCCACAGGATCACTGAAGGCAAGCTGCCCCGTTCAATGGACACCCGCAGAATGCTACCCGGACCGGTCAGATGGTCCTGGCCAACCAGGTCGTCCAGGTTCAGGGGTCTTACTCTCTCCGCCAGCGGGGCATGTGTCATGCCGTAAAGTTCCTGAAAAAATGCCGTTCCGCTATCGCATGTCCAATGCTGATCACGCCGGCGATTTATCATACATTTACCCGACACCCGCATGATGACGGTTTTCTGGATATCGGCCCTGTTGCTCTTTCACGCTTACTTCGGCTATGCGATCACGGCATGGCTGGCAGCGAGGCGCTCGCCTGCATCCCGGAAGCCACAGGAGGCAACAGATATTCTCCCACGGGTCGCCTTCATCATCCCGGCCTGTGACGAAGCCGGTGTCATCCAGGCCAAGTGCCGGAATACCCTGGCATTGGATTATCCTTCAGACCTGCTGGACATCATCGTGGTTTCTGACGGCTCTGCAGACAAGACGCCCGAATTGGCCGCCCAATGTCCTGGGGTAAGGGTGCTTCACCAACCGGCGAGGATGGGCAAGGCGGCCGCAATTAATCGTGCCGTCGGGCAGGCAGACCTGGCAGAGATCCTGGTCTTCAGCGATGCAAATACTCTGTTGTCCGGCGATGCCCTTCGCCTGATGATGCGGCACTACGCAGATCCCGAAGTCGGCGGGGTGTCGGGGGAGAAGCGCGTGTCCAGTAAGCCCGGACATCCGGTGCACGCAGAGGGGATCTACTGGCGCTACGAATCCCGAATGAAACAACTGGATGCCGGATTTTACAGTCTGGTCGCCGCCGCGGGCGAACTGTTCAGCATCCGAAGGTCGCACTGGGAGCCGATCCCGGAAGATACGATCCTCGATGATCTGCACCTCACGCTGACCGTCTGCCGCCGCCGGGGCCTTTCAGACCCTGTTTCGCTTCAAGTGGCTCTGGTTGCCGTTCGGGCATTTCCGGCTCTGGTACATCTATGGCTCCCGCAGGATCCTTCGCTGGGTCTTCGCACCGGTATGCCTTGTACTCCTCCTGCTGTCGAATGCGTGTATACTCGCTTCGACCGAAACACATTCACCGATCTATTCGGTGGCCATCGCAGGCCAGCTCAGCGTCTACACCATCGCTGCCATTGGATGGGGGCTGAATCGCCTCCGACAACCGTCGTCCCCGATCATACAGACATGTTTCTATTTTGTCTTCATGCATCTGGCCATGTTCGCCGGTTTCTTTCGTTACGTGTCGGGCAGGCAGTCTGCCCTCTGGCGGAAGGCTTCCAGGCAATGAAACATCAGGGGGGGATTGCAGATTCGACGCGCACGACCTACATTTATGGCTCATCCGACTTCCGGTAAAAACTGGTCGTCTTTGTCTCCCCCGGGAGCATCCTTCCAATCCTTTGCAATCCCGCATCCGGCCGATTTCCTGTGCAACCTTTTTCTGATCCACAAAACCCGCGCACATGCGAAAAAAGTTGCTGTTTGTATCTGATTGCCTGGAGACCTGTTCCGATCTGATCGAAGAAATGACGGACAGGTATGAAGTGAAATGTTTTCAAGACGGAGCGGAAGCCCTGCTGTATTTAAGAACGGAAACTCCACCTGAGCTGGTCATTGTTGATCCGGAGATCGAGGGACTGGCCGACTGGGAACTGGTGAGATATCTCCATTCCAGTAAGGCCTGTCGGGGCATTCCCATCATCATCATATCGGAACGTTCTTTTGATGAGAACCGCCATCTGTATTTTCGGTATGGTGTCATGGATTATTTCCGCAAGCCCTTTCTGCCGGGTCAGCTGATCGATGCCGTAGAGACCCTGATGGTTGCAGATCCCATGGAGCGGATCTTTTGAGCGCGGATCCGATCCGAAGGATCCATTTTCGGTTGACCTGAGATTCAAACAAAAGCCCCCTGCGAGATGCGCAGGGGGCTTTTGTCATGTATCAGGTATCTGATCACCGGGCTTATTGAACCAATATCCGGCGGATGTAATGATCGTTGCCATGGGTGATCTTCAGCATGTAGACACCGGGGATGGCGTCCTGAAGCTGTATCTGGTCATTGAATTCCCCGCTGAACCGGTCATAGGTCTTCTTGTAAACTTGCTGGCCAGTCATGTTCAGCACAGCGATGTCCAGGTTTTCACGTCCGTTGACCCGGAACCGCACATTGAACCTTCCGGTGTTCGGGTTCGGGGCCAGCAGCAGACCGATCTTCGCAGGATCCACATTGTTGACTGACGTTACGACCACATTCAGTTCGCTCGACAGACCGACGCATCCGAATTCATCGGTGTTGGCCACGCGGTAAAGACCGGATACGGATGCGGTATGTTGCTGGGTAGTAGCGCCTGAAATATCCGTTCCGTTCAGCTTCCACTGGTTGCCGGTGGCAATGGAGCTGTTGAGGAGGTTCCCGTTCTGCGTGATCGTCGGGAGCACATTGTTCGCCACCGTGATGGGTACGCGTGCCGACGGGCAGCCCGTCAGGGTACTGACCTTCATGTCGTAGTAGAAATAGTAGAAACTGTTCGGATCGCTGGGGGCCGTCACGCCGTTGCCGGTGATCGCGAAGGCGTCGCTGCTGCCGTTCAGTTTAGCAGGATAAGGGTTCTGGCCTGCGGGAATAACGTTGTTGCGGTAGACCGAAGCCCCATCCGAACACTGCATGATCAGGATATGGTTGCCCGGTTCCGCCACCACCAGGTTCAGGTTGTAGATCAAACCACGGTCGCTGGTACTGTTTTCATTCACTGAGCCGGGTGTAGCGGTCGGGCGCGAGTTGGTCACCTTGAAACTTCTCGACCCGCGATTGTAATAGGTGTAGCCCGTGCTGGTTTCGCTGGCGAGGTCAGCCAGGATGATGTTCATTGTCCCGGGGTTACCGGTGTACATCTTCACCGACTCGATCAGCATCGGTACAGTGTTGGAAAACCTGACGAAATTTCCGGAGAAAGTGTTGTATCCCCCGCTGGCGAAATCCATTTTGCTGGTGGGGCCTACGGAACCGCGGATCTCATCGGACGAAACGTAATATTTTTTGTCCGCCGTGATGTTGGTGGTGTTGACGATGCCCCCGCTGGTGGACAACGCAAAGGGACTGCCACCGCTGGCACTGGTGAACCAGGTCAGCTGGGATCCGGCAAAAGAACTATTGCCTTTCAGCAGCACTTCTGCACCATTGCAGATCACGCCCTTCACACTGGTGGGGACCACGCCGATCGTAGAAGTGGCGATGCTCGTCTGCGTGGAGTTGTTCGCCGGCAACTGGTCGTTGCTCACGTTCACAATGGTGGTGAAGGTGTAGTTCGAGCCGCCGTCCAGGGTGAATGGCGTCTGGAGCGTAAAATCGGTCTCCGTCTGACCGTCCATCTCGATGCGACAGGTATCCCTGAGGGTCGTGACGAGGGTAGTGCCTTTCCGCACTTCCACGGAAACAGGGATCACCGACTTGGGAACGGTACCCAGATTTCGGATCTTCACCGTGATATATTTCGATTGCGAGGCACACTCCCCTGCCTGGGGATAAATGACCTGACCGGGGGCCACATCATTGGAAGGATTGGAGATGACCACCTGATAGTCCTGCGTTTCCCCGCGGGTGTAACTGCCGGTGGAGGTGACGCCGGCGGCGGATGTCGTTTCAGAAAGCACGACACGCATCAGGATCGCGGATCCGGGTGTAAGGGTGTTCGGGATGGTGATGTTTCCGGTGAAAGTACCACCATTGGAGATCGATGCACTGGTAGCGGCAGTCTCTCCGGCGTCATCGAAATCACCATCGCTGTTGAAATCAAAGAAGATCTTGGCAAATTTCGCGGCATTGGTGGCATCGCAACTGCCCGCTTTCAGGTAGTAGGGGGCGGACTGGCCGACTTCCACCGATCCGATGACCTGACGGTTGTCGGAGTAGGTACGGCAGCTTCCGACATTGCCCTGGGTGATGCCGCCGAAACTCAGGCTATCTACCCGGCTGCCGGCATTGGAGCTCGGAGCAGATGCGGCGTATGCCTTTCCACCCACGCCCGTGGCAACGAGTGAGTAGGTTTGGGTACCCGAACGGGTCAGGGTGCCTTTGTGACTCACTTCGATCGTGTAGGTTTCTCCGATGACCGTAGAGTCGATCTCGATCACTTCCACGTTGTCTATGTCGTTGTCTCCGCGGGTGGCCGGCAATACCGGGTTGAGTCCGTCCAGTTTCCATGGGAGGTACAAACGACTGCCCCGCTTGACCCTGATATCGAGATCATGGATCAGTTTCTTTGTGCGGTCGTTCAGGGTGTTTCCGGGCGTAACTGGTGCAGGGGGATCTGTCCAGCAAATAGATACTTTCAGTGGCGACTTGCCCGTGGCGACGACATTCAGGCTGTACGTGCCACCGTTGTTGAGCGTGCGCTGCTGGATGACGCTTTCCGTACTCCGTTCGATTGCTAATGCCGCACGCGTAAAATTGGCCAGTCCCCACCCATACATGTAGTCGGGCCCGGGTGTTCCGGTGGCCTCATCCGCCGTGTGGATGATCAGTCCCCTGATGGTCGACGACCAGGCAGGCGTATTTCCGTTCTTGCGCATGTAAAGTTCCTGGAGCAGGATCGAAGAACCGGAAATGGTGGGGGATGACATTGAAGTGCCTGAGAGGGTGGCATACGCATCGTTTGCCCCGGTGTAGGTGGACGTCAGTGAAGTTCCGTTGGCGACGATGTCCGGCTTGATGCGGCCGTCATCGGTGGGGCCCACGCTGCTACTGCTGCTCAGGAGTACATCGGTGGACTTGGTATATCCGTTCGGGATCGGTACTACGTTGCCTACAGAAAGGATGTTCTTGGCGGTGCTGTAGGTAGGCAGCAGGTCATATCCATTCTGACTGCTGATCCCGTCGGGGCGCGGTCCCGCGTTCGTCATTGATCCGGATGCACTGTATCTCCAATAGTTGGTGCCTACGGAGGGGCCCGCTTCGTTGCGGTTGTTGCCGGCAGACTTCACGATCAGGTAGTTGGGGGAGAGATAGGTGATCGAATCCCAGAACTGGGTCTCCTGACTGTAAAAGCCAAATTTGTAGTCTTCGTTTTCTCCCCAGTTGCCATAAAATTCCCAACGTGACTGCCCATCGTTGTATCTCCATCCGGAAATGGTTCCGTAAGAGTGATTTGATACCAGCAGATTGGGGGCTTCCGCGGCCATTTCGTTCAGGTGGCCGGAAAATGTGTAGGACAAGATCCCGGGAATTCCGAAAGCCATGCCCCTGGCGAAGGCGCTGACCCCGCTGGCCATCATGGTGCCCGCCACGTGCGTGGCATGGCCATCAGCCGAACCCTGTGCATCCTTGCCCGTGACACGACCCACCAGTTCCACATGGGTCGAATTGACACCGCCGCCATCCCAAAGCGCGAGTTTATCTTTCAACAGCGGATTATTGCCGGTCAGGTTCAGTCCACTGCTGCCGCCCGTCCACAGGTTGTTCGTGCCGATGGTCGCTGCCGCATTCACGTTTGACAGGGTCTCGAAATACATCGGGAAGCCGAAGGCGTCCACACCCACCAGCTTTGCCACCCGGCCTTCCTTGCCGG